>JAZSNW010000043.1:0-9051 GCA_045536615.1 Acutalibacteraceae bacterium
TTAAGAATTTCATATGTATCGGCAGGCAAACGTTCTTTCATAACCGAGTCATTAAAGACGTTTGTGCCAAAGAAATCATAAACTTTTTCCAAAAATATTCCCCCAATATATACTTATAATAAATATACTTAAAAACATCTCATTTGTCAATGTTTAGATTTGTTATTTAAAAAGTTAATATTGTTTGAAATATCGTCAATTTTATCCTTCCAAAAATAGCAGTCGGGCATTTTAAGGTCGGTCTTGCTGTTTATAATAATAATGTTAAAAAAATCCACCCCTACCCCCTGTTCTTTAATTTTTAAAAAAACTGATGAAATTATCTTTTCGCGAAGTTCGTTATCATTATTGCTTGATAGCAAATCAACAACCTGTCCCCCTGTATAACGCAAAGTTTCACCCTCGATATCAAGGTTTACACCCTCAAAATAATCAATCATTTTTGCTATAAGGGTGTAATCGGCATCAACTATAAAATCTGTCGCATACCCTTTTTCTTCGGTGTTTTCTGGGTTGATAATTACCGTAACGGCTAAATTCGCAAAGTCTAAATAAGTATAAACACACCTTGTCCCAAAATTTAAAAGCACACCCTTATTTTCGGGGGTATATTCATAATACGGCACCGATTCGGTTTCGCTTTTTGCGGGTGTTGTCTGACTTTGTATATAATAATAACCCACACCAATAAAAACAGCCAAACACCAACCACTTATAACAAATGTTTTTAAAAATATTTTAAAACTTGACACAATCATCACCAATATGATTATGCCCAAAAATTAACGGAGATAACACTTTAAAAGGTTATCTCCGTTTAAAAAATTATTCTTCGATTTGAAGTGGCTTATTTTCCATAAGTGCCAAGAATTCGTTACCTTCAACCTTTTCGTTTTCGAAAAGAATTTTTGCGGTTTCGTGAAGCTTTGGCATTGCGTTTTTAAGAATTTCAAGCGCTCTGTTATACTGTTCCATAACTATCGCTTCAATTTCTTCATCAATTAAAGCAGCAGTCTTTTCAGAATAGTTGGGTGTAGATGAAAAATCACGGCCCAAGAAAACTTCGTTATTGTCGTTGCCATATTTAACAAGACCTAACTTATCGCTCATACCATAGCGTGTAACGATTTGTCTTGCTAAATCAGTTGCGCGTTCAATATCGTTTGAAGCGCCTGTACAAATATCGTTTTGTGTCAACTGTTCAGCCGCACGGCCACCCAAAAGCGAGCAAATTTGTTCAAGCAACTGATTACGTGAAACATGGCCCTTTTCTTCATTAGGAAGATACATAGTATAACCGGCTGCCATACCACGACGGATAATTGAAATTTGGTGAACAGGGTCTTGTGTTGGCAAGAAGTAAGAAACAACTGCGTGACCCGCTTCGTGATAAGCGGTAACCATTTTATCCTTATCGCTTACAATGTGTGATTTCTTTTCCGCACCCATTACAACCTTAATGGTAGCTTCCTCTACCTCGGCCTGTGTGATGGCCTTTTTACCGCGGCGAACTGCCAACAATGCCGACTCATTAAGAAGATTTGCCAAATCAGCACCGGTAAAGCCCGAAGTTGACTTTGCAATAGTTTTAAGCGATACATCGGGGCCAAGTGGCTTTCCGCGTGAGTGAACCTTTAATATTTCTTCACGTCCCTTTGTATCGGGGTAATTAACAGTGATTTGTCTATCAAAACGACCGGGGCGCAAAAGTGCTTTATCCAAAACATCGGGGCGGTTTGTTGCAGCCATAACAATAACGCCTTCATTATCGCCAAAACCGTCCATTTCAACGAGCAATTGGTTTAAAGTTTGTTCTCTTTCATCGTGACCACCGCCAAGACCTGTACCTCTTTGGCGACCAACAGCATCGATTTCATCGATAAACACAATAGCGGGGGCTTCTTTTTTAGCTTGGGTGAAAAGGTCACGCACACGAGATGCACCCACACCAACAAACATTTCCACAAAATCAGAACCTGAAATTGTAAAGAAAGGAACGCCCGCTTCACCTGCAACAGCACGAGCCAAAAGGGTTTTACCTGTACCGGGAGGGCCCATTAAAAGCACACCACGAGGGATTTTTGCACCCATTTCGCTAAACTGTATTGGGTTTTTAAGGAAGTCAACTATTTCAGCCATTTCTTCCTTTTCTTCGTCAGCGCCCGCAACATCAGCAAAGGTTGTTTTGCGTTTGCCGTCATCACGCCTTGCGCGAGATTTACCAAAAGTCAAGCTCTTATCAGCACCCATTTGTGCTGACATTTTCCTAAATACAAGGAAATAAAGCACAGTAAAAGCACCAATTAACAAGATAATAGGCAAAAGACTTGAAAGCATAGCATTACTGCTACCGCGTTCATAATGGTATTTAATCTTTTCATCTTCGGTTTTGGCATTTTGGTTTATTTCTTCAACCGCTTCGTGAACATCCTGCCAAAATATTTCGGTATCAGCAATGGTAAAACGATAGATTTTTCCGTTTTCACGCAACTTATATTTAAGCTGACCGCTGTAATTATTAAGTTCATATTCCGAAACCTTGTTTTCTCTAATAAGTTCAACAATTTGGTAATATTTTTGTTCTACGGTGTTTTTGTTTAAAAACGAAACCATACCGACAGTAATAATTAAAATAAGCGGTATGCCAAGATACAAAAGTACATTTTTAAAATTCTTCTTCAAAGGGAGTTCTCCTTTTTAAAATTTATTTAGAGTAAACCTTCGGTGAAAGTACACCGACATAACTCAAATTTCTATATTTTTCATTATAGTCAAGACCATAACCAACAACGAATTCATCGGATATAACCTTGCCGACATAATCGGCCATGATATCCGCCTTGCGATTGGAGGGCTTGTCTAAAAATGTGCAAATTTTAACACTTGCAACATTTCGGCCAAGAATAACATTTTTAAGATACGAAAGTGTTAGACCCGAATCTAAAATATCCTCAACAATAAGTATGTGCCTTCCTTCAGGATTTATATCCAAATCCTTTTTAAATGCAACCCGACCTGTGGTTTTTGTGCCGCTGTAAGATGAAACTGACATAAAATCAATTTCACATTCACAGTCAATTTCGCGGACAAGGTCAGACATAAAAACCGAACTGCCCTTTAAAACACAAACAACAAGAGGATTTTTCCCCACGTAATCGGCTGTGATTTCTTTACCTAATCTACGGCAAATTTCAGCAATTTCTTCTTTTGATATTAAAACCTTTTCAATAATATCCTTTTCCATAAAATCCCCTTATTTTAAAACCTCTACCTCAACTACAAGCAAATTTTTGCTTTCGTTTGTTGGGGCAACTCTTTGTGCTAAACCAATGCCGTAAACCCAAATAACACCTTCATCATCGGCAACAACCGGTATGCTGTCACGAATATTATTTGGTATTTTTTCTTCACAAAAAATTTTGTTAAGCGATTTTGTGCATCCACGGTTTTTAAGGCGAATTTTGTCGCCCTCTCTTCTTGTACGAATAACCGGACTGCCAATAATTTTATCACAGTCCATTATGTTATTTGAGAATAAATTGTTAACATTTGGCTTTTTAGTGAGTGTAACGATAAACTGCTCTGTTTTAACCGTTTCATCACAAGAGACGGTTAAAATACCGTTTTTGCAAATTCCAAAAAGATTATTCGGAAGACTTGTTTTACCGCCATTTAACCCAATATCATATAAAGCGTTAATATGAAAGCTGTCAAGTGACAATTCTTCATACAGCGAATTTACATATTTTATTATTGTCCGCTTTGCAATGGCAACGGGCACTGCTTTTAAAGCGTCCGCAACCAAGCCGTTTTCACTTTCACACTTGAAAAGGGTTTCCTGTGCCAACATTTCAAGCGCCTCATTATCCTCTCGCAAAATTTCGGTAGCACGAACAAAGGAATCTTCAAGCGAAGGGTTAATTTCCTTTAAAGGTTCGACAACCTTGTGCCTAATTTTATTGCGGGTATAATCATCGGTTAAATTTGTGCTGTCGGTCACATAAGAAAGTGAATTGTCAATACAATATTTTTCAATATCATAGCGACTGCAAAAAATAAGCGGTCTTATAAAATTTTCTCGCTTTGGCGGTATACCGCAAAGACCTTTAATTCCACTTCCCCTTGTTAAATTCAAAAGCACAGTTTCAATATTGTCAGAGGCGGTGTGGGCGGTTGCAACAAGACCCTCGGCATTGCGCCTTAAAAAGTCATATCTTACTTCCCTTGCACAAAGCTCAACACTTTGTCCTCTTTCTTTTGCAAGTGTGGGTATATCAACCGTTTCGGTAATAATCGGTATATCCAGCTTTAAGCATAACCATTTTGCAAACGCTTCATCCCTATCGGCTTCGCCGCCACGTATACTGTGGTTTAAATGCGCCGCCCTAACAGTTATTGAAAGCTTATCCTTTAAAGACCACAAAGCGTGTAAAAGTGCAACCGAATCCGCACCGCCCGAAAGCGCAACTGTGACAGTATCGCCCGAGCTTATAAGCGAAAAGCGGTTAACTGCATCTAAAACTTTTTCTATCATTGTCTATACAATTCCACAGAAGTAAAGCGAGTATACTGACCGTCCCAATACAAATCAACGCTGCCTATTTCACCGTGGCGGTTTTTAGCCACGATACATTCAGCTTTGTTGGGGTCGCCCTTGTCCTCGTCCTCATTCTTTTCGTTATCATAATATTTTTCACGGTAAAGGAACATTACAATATCAGCATCCTGTTCGATAGAGCCCGATTCGCGAAGGTCGGAAAGTGCGGGCTTGTGCGATTTACCCTTTACTTCGGTGCCACGCGAAAGCTGAGCGCAAACCAAAACGGGAATTTTAAGGTCCTTTGCCATAATTTTTAAATTTCGTGTAATTTCAGAAACCTCGTGCACGCGGTTTTCGGTCTTTCGGGCAGAGCGCATAAGTCCCAAATAGTCAACAATTACAAGGTCAACCTTTGGCATACGCATAAGTTTTGCCTTCATTTCGCGCACAGTAATGCCCGAGGTTTCATCGAAATAAATCGGTGCTTTAGAAAGCACATCACCCGCTTGAGCCAAGCGTGTCCACTCGTCAGGGTCAAGCTCACCCGTGCGAAGCTTTGCACTTTGTATTGCCGCTTCGCTTGAAAGCATACGCTGTGCCAACTGGTCGCGTGTCATTTCAAGTGAGAAGAAGCAAACCGTTTTACCCTGCTGTACCGCAACATTGCGCGCAATGTTAAGCGCAAAGGCAGTTTTACCCATACCGGGGCGGGCACCCAAAATCAAAAGGTCTGACTTATTAAGACCTGTAATCATTTTGTCAAGCTGACCAAGACCTGTCGGTATGCCGACATAATCCTTTTTGGTTTCAGGGTCAGACATTTTGGTAAGGCGGTCATAGGTTTCGTTTTCGATAACGCTTTTAATGTGGGTAAGACCGCTAACCTCTCTACCCTGTCTAATGTCATAAATGCGCTGTTCGGCCGCATCAATAAGTTTGCCCGAATCTTCGGCATCTTCGTTAACATCCTTTATAATACCTTGTGCCGCTTCCATCAAAGCACGCGCATAATAACGGTCACGAATAATGGCAACGTATGTAAGCACATTTGCCGAAGTCGGCACAGTTTGTGCCAACTGGCTTAAATATGCTTTACCGCCTGCTTCGTCATAAGTGCCGTTTTTCTTTAACTTTTCAAGCAATGACACAAAGTCAATAGACTGACTAAGTTCATACATTGAAGAAAGCGCATTATAAATTTCGCGGTGCTGAGGAATGTAAAAATATTCACTTTTCATACTAACGGCGATATCGTTAATACATTTTGGGTCAATAATAATCGAGCCCAAAACCGCCTGCTCGGCTTCAACCGAATATGGAAGGCGTACGCCGTCTAAATCGTAAATTGTTTTATTTTCAGCCATAATTATTCAGTAACCTTTACAGTTATTTTTGCAATTATTCCCTGATAGAGTTTTATTTCGGCGGTGTATTCGCCAAAGTTCTTAATGTCAGCAACAGACATTTTCTTTTTATCAATTTCAATGCCTAATTTATTTTTAATTTCGGCGGCAATTTCCTTTGAAGTAACCGAACCGAAAAGTTTGCCGTTAGAACCCGCCTTGGCTTTAATAACCACCTCTTTGCCGTTTAAAGCATTTGCGGTGTTTTGTGCAGCGGCAATTTCTTCTTTTTTGTGGTGTGCTGCGGCTTCTTCACGGTTTTTAAGCTCATTTAAAGCGGCATTATTTGCCTCAATCGCAAGCTTTTTAGGAAACACAAAGTTTCTTGCATAACCGTCAGAAACATTGCAAAGTTCACCCTTTTTGCCGTGACCTTTAACATCTTGTAATAAAACAACCTTCATTGTCTTTCTCCTTTACACTTCCATAATAATGGGTAATACCATAGGACTGCGTTTTGTTTTGGTAAACAAAAATTTTGAAACGCCGTCTTTAATTTTGTTTTTAATTGTTGCCCAATCTCTAATATTTTGGTAATAACATCTGTCAAGTATATCCCAAACAAGATTGTTAATTTCCGAAATGAGTTCTTCCGATTCTTTCATATAGATGAAACCGCGTGAAACAATGTCAGGACCTGACACAATTTCGCGGGTTACGGCATCTATCGAAACAGCGACAATAATTATACCGCCGTCTGATAACAATTTTCTGTCGCGAAGTACGATACTGCCAACATCACCAACACCCAAGCCGTCAACCATAATGCGACCTGCCTGAACCACCTCATTACATTTAACCTGTTTTTTAGTTAGTTCAATAACCGAGCCATTATTGGCAATAACAGTATTTTCTTTTTCAATTCCCATAAGCTGTGCCAATTCGGCGTGCTTCATAAGGTGTTTTTGTTCGCCGTGAACGGGTATGAAATACTTCGGTTTAACGATGCTCATAATAAGTTTTAATTCTTCTTGGCAGGCGTGTCCCGAAACATGCACATCATACATTCTTTCGTAAACCACATTTGCCCCACGCTTCATAAGCTCGTTAATAACCTTTGTAACAAGCTTTTCATTGCCGGGTATTGGGGTTGCGGAAATGATAATCATATCACCCGGTGCTATTTCAACTTGGCGGTGGTCAGAAAATGCCATACGGTGAAGTGCCGAAAGCGGTTCACCCTGACTGCCCGTTGTTACCACAACAATTTCGCCTGGGGTGTAATTTTTAATCGCTTCAATTTCTATTAAAACATCTTTTGGAACTTTTAAATAACCAAGTTCTTCCGCTACCGATACAACGTTTATCATACTTCTGCCCGAAACCGCAACCTTGCGGTTACAACGGTATGCTTCGTCGATAATTTGTTGTATGCGGTGAATGTTAGATGAAAAGGTTGCAACAATTATGCGTTTACCTTCTGCTTGGCGGAAAAGGTTTGAAAACGAACCGCCAACCAAACGTTCCGAAGCGGTATATCCGCCACGTTCGGCATTGGTCGAATCAGACAAAAGTGCCAAAACACCTTTTTTGCCAAGTTCGGCAAGGCAAGGTATATCAATCATATAATCATCAATGGGTGTGGTGTCAATTTTAAAGTCACCCATGTGAACAACTGTGCCACCCGCAGTTTTTACAGCAAAAGCAACCGCGTCGGGTATTGAATGGTTTACGTGAATAAACTGAACTGAAAATTTACCCATATTAATGGTGCTACCCGCTTTTACAACATTAAGTTTTGCACTTTCTAAAAGGCGGTGCTCTTTAAGTTTGCCTTCAATAAGGCCAACTGTTAAGCGGGTTGCGTAAATCGCCACATTAAAGTTTTTAAGCAAATACGGTATTGCACCGATATGGTCTTCGTGACCGTGGGTTACAAAAAGACCTTTAATTTTGTCTTTATTTTCCAAAACATAGGTAAAATCAGGAATTACAATGTCAATACCCAACATTTCTTCATCGGGAAAGGACATTCCGCAGTCCACCAAAATCATATCACCGTCATATTCATAAAGGGTGATATTTTTGCCGATTTCGCCAAGACCGCCAAGCGGAATAATCCTAACAGGTGATTTTTGGATTTTTGTATTTTTAACATTATTGTTTGTTGGCTTTTTTGCACGGCTTTGATTTTTATTTCTGGTTTGAGTCTTGTTTTTTTGTTCGTTCTTTGTTTTTATATACTTCTTTGACTCTTTTTTATCAGCCATCAATTTTCCTCCATTAAATTTTTATGTAAATGTGTTTTTCGCAAAAACACATAAAGTTTTATAAAGATAAATTTCCCCTTATATCTCATAATATAATACTATCTTTACGCAGTCATTGTCAAGTAAATAATAATATTATTATATAATAATTTGGAAATTATGTAAAAAAAGACCGCCTTTTAAAAAGACGGTCAAAATTTTAGATGTTTTTTAAATATTCATCAATAGAATTTGCGGCAGTTTTACCCGCGCCCATTGCACTTATAACGGTTGCGGCACCTGTTACGGCGTCACCGCCCGCATAAACACCTTTAAGCGAAGTTAAAGCAGTTTCTTCGGTAACAATAATGCCACCGTATTTATTAACCTCTAACCCCTCGGTTGTGTCCTTTATAAGCGGGTTTGGTGAGGTGCCTATCGACATAATCACACAGTCCGCAGTTATTGTAAATTCGCTATTGGGAATTTTAACAGGTCTTGCTCTACCCGACTCATCGGGCTCTGAAAGCTCCATTTTATCACACACAATGCTTTCAACCCAACCGTTTTGATTGCCGTTAATTTTAACGGGGTTGGTAAGCATTGCAAAGTTAATGCCCTCTTCTTTTGCGTGGTGCACCTCTTCCAAACGCGCGGGCAATTCCTTTTCAGTACGGCGGTAAACAATAGTTACCTCGCTTCCAAGTCGCTTTGCGGTACGGGCGGCATCCATTGCCACATTACCGCCACCAACAACAACCGTGTGCTTTGCCTTGAAAACCGGTGTGTCACTGCCGTCAATATACGCTTTCATAAGGTTATTACGGGTTAAAAATTCGTTTGCAGAATATACACCATTTAACGACTCACCCTCGATACCCATAAAGCGTGGGAGCCCTGCTCCCGAGCCGATAAACAC
>JAZSNW010000092.1:0-5777 GCA_045536615.1 Acutalibacteraceae bacterium
AACTGTGCCATCTGCTGGTCGAAATAGCCTATATCTATTCTGGGACCGAATTTCATCTCGCCCCCAAGAGGCGGTATCATTCCCATAAGTGTCTTTATAAAGGTTGATTTACCAAGCCCGTTTCCGCCGACTATGCCTATACGGTCGCCCTTCATAAGCTTTAAATCCACGGTGGAAAGTGGTTTGTCATAGCCTATTTTAAGTCCTTTAACTTCAAGAACATCCTTGACACCGGGGTCTAAAGGCTCAAACTCGGCATGGAACTGGCGAAGGTCGGCTTCTTCCGGTGGCGCTACAAGCTCCATTCGCTCTATCTGTTTTAATTTAGACTGAGCCATAGCCGCCTTGGTGGCTTTATAACGAAAACGGTCAACAAGCCCCTCAAGCCGCGCAATATCCTTTTGTTGTGCTTCATACTCTTTTTGTTGCACGGCACGGCGTTCTTTTTTAAGCTCAGCAAAACGGGTATAATTGCCAACATATTTGTGGGTTTTGCCATTTTCAATTTCATAAACGGTGGTAGCAACATTGTCTAAAAACATTCTATCGTGCGAAACCACAACAAACGCCTTTTTGTAATTTTTTAAATATTCTTCAAGCCAAACGACAGCTTCAATATCAAGGTGGTTTGTCGGTTCGTCCAAAAGTAAAATATCGGGTTTAGACAAAAGCAACTTTAAAAATGCAATTTTTGTGCGCTGACCACCCGAAAATTCATATAATTTACGGTGCTTTTCCTCTTCCGAAAAGCCAAATTTTTTAATTGCGGCTTCATATTCTTTTTCAAAATAAAAACCGCCCAAATTTGTTAGGGTGTCAAGCAAATTTGTGTATTCTTTAATGTCGTTTTCGTCACCTGTTTGCGACATTTTCACTTCCGCCGCCGCTACCGCTTCTTTTAAATTCAAAATATCACAGTAAGCCGAACGCACCTCTTCTAAAAGGGTGCGGTTATCATCTTCAAAGGTCATTTGTGACAAAAAGCCAATGGTTGGCTTGCCTGAAACCGCAATGAAAGAATTTTGGTCGCTATCAAGTTTTACAATTTTATATTCGCCCGAAATCAGTTTAAGCAGTGTGGTTTTGCCGCAACCGTTTCGGCCCACAACCGCAATTTTGCTGTTATCGTTTATTTCAAAATCAATTTTCTTTAAAATTGGTTCACCCGAAAGTTCAACCACGCCGTTTTGAATTTTATACTGCATACCACACCGCCTTTCATATATTTTTTAAGCGGGGTTTTATCCCCGCTTGTTATTTTAAAAATTAAGAAATTTTTGCGTTTTTGTTAAGATATTCTGTAACCTTTTCCTGAATGTAAAGATATTCAAAATAATCTTCACCATATGCCTCTATAAGTGTTTTTTCGGTGATTTTATCATTATCATAAGAAGCCACAATTTCTTTTATGCGCTTATCCACAGCTTCCTTATCGAGCTTCATGCCCGCATTATCGAAAATGGCATAAATTGTCATTTCGCGTTGCATAACGGGTTCGGTATAATTTTTAACAACATCTTTATTGAATTCCTCTTCAGTTAGGCCGTTGCCGGAAAGATAATCCTGCAATGTAACCGATGTACCGTAATAATTTTGAAGATCTGATTCAAATAATTCTATACCCTTTTTAGTTGTTGCCTCTTTTTCCTTCTTGGGATATTTTTTCACTTTTGCATCGGCTAAAGCTTTATCTAAAAGAAGGTCATCGATAGTCCTTTTTTCTACATCTTTATAATAATCATCAACGGTTTCGCAACCAAGGTCTTTATAAAAAACTTCCGGCTTTAAAGCGTTTTGGGTCTTAACATAATTAACCTTAACAGTAAACACAACATCCTTGCCGTTAAGCTCTTCTTTGCCGTAATTTTCAGGGAATTTCAAATCAAGGTCAACAGTAGAACCGATTTTAACACCAATGAGCTTGTCCTCAAAACCGTCAATAAAGCTACCCGAGCCAAGCTCTAAATCATAGCCCTTAGAGGTACCGCCTTCAAAGGCAACGCCATTAAGCTTACCCTCAAAGTCAATGTTTGCCACATCACCCTTTTTAAGCTTGCCTTCGGTAACCTTTTCATAAAAGCCATAGTTTTCCACATCGGACTTTATTACGCTTTCATAAGCTTTTTTGTATTCGTCACCATTTTTATCAATTGCAATTCCTTTGTATTCGCCAAGGGTTACATATTTTTCTAATTTTAAATTATATTTTAATCTTCCTTTGTCCGCCTTAGAACAACCTGCAAGTGCCAAAATAAAGGTAAGTGCTAAAAGTAAAGCTATAATTTTTTTCATCATTCATTTTCTCCCATTTCGTTTTTTATTTCTCCTTTAGAGGATGCCTTTAAATATGCGTTTATAAAGCCGTCTAAATCGCCGTCCATAACCGCATTTATATTGCCCGATTCAAACCCTGTGCGGTGGTCTTTCGCCAAAGTGTAGGGCATAAATACATAAGACCGTATTTGCGAACCCCAGGCAATTTCTTTTTGAACACCCTTGATATCATCAATTTTTTCAAGGTGTTCGCGTTCCTTAATTTCCAAAAGTTTTGATTTAAGCATTTTTAATGCTTTTTCTTTGTTTTGGAACTGACTTCGCTCATTCTGGCAAGCCACCACAATACCTGTTGGTATATGGGTGAGTCGCACCGCTGAAGAAGTTTTGTTAATATGCTGACCGCCCGCACCACTTGAGCGGAACACATCCATTTTAATATCCTCTTCCCTGATTTCAATGTTCATATCGTCGGTAATTTCGGGCATTACTTCAAGGGAAGCAAATGAAGTATGTCGCCTGCCCGATGCATCAAATGGGGATACACGCACAAGTCGGTGTACACCCGATTCACTTTTTAAATAACCATAAGCATTTTCGCCTGTAATTTCAATAACAGCGCTTTTAAGACCTGCTTCATCACCGTCCAAAAAGTCAAGCATTGAAACCTTAAAGCCGTGGCGTTCGGTCCAACGACTATACATTCTAACAAGCATTGAAACCCAGTCCATTGCTTCGGTACCGCCGGCACCCGCGTGGAAGGTAATTACCGCATTGTTTTTATCATATTCACCGGTTAAAAGGGTGGTAAGGCGAAGTTCGGACAAACCGTCTTCAAAAGTTTTAATACCACTTTCAATTTCTTCTATTAAAGAAAGGTCGCCTTCTTCGTCGCCAAGACTGATTAAAACCAAAAGGTCGTCATAACTTTGGCAAAGCCCGTCATATCTTTCAACCGTGTTTTTAAGTTTGCCCGTTTTTTGCAAAACCTTTTGGGAATTTTCTAAATTATCCCAAAAATCAGGGGCAGCGGCTTTGGTTTCAAGTTCTTCAATTTCACGGCAAAGGGCGTTGTATGAAAGGGCATCCTTCAAATCGCGAAGTTCGGGTTCAAATGCTGAAAGTTTTAACCCCAACTGCTCAAATTCAAGCATAAATTTCCTCCATTACTTTGTAAGGGTAAATGCACACCAATTATCTTTATAATTTTCTTTTAAGATTTTAAAGCCGTGCGCAGCGGCAGAATTTAAAACATCATCTTTTCTTATGTCAATAATACCCGAAATAATCAAAACACCGTCATCGGTCATAAAATCTTTAACATTATCGAAAAGTTTAATAATAACATCGGCCACAATATTGGCGCAAATAACATCATATTTGCCGCTTATTTTATCGGCCAAGTCACCCACGATAAATTCGCATTTATTTTCTACCTTGTTAATTTCGGCATTTTCCTTTGCGGTTTTAACCGACTGTGCATCAATATCAACACCAATGGCGGTTTCAGCCCCCAAAAGCGAAGAAGCGATTGCCAAAATACCACTTCCTGTGCCAATATCAAGCATTTTTGTGCCGTTTTTAATATGACTTTCCAAAAGCGAAAGACAAAGCGAGGTTGTGGCGTGGGTGCCTGTACCGAAAGCGGCGCCGGGGTCAATATTTAAAACGACCCTGCCGTTTTTGTTGTCATAGCTTTCCCAGCTTGGCACAATACAAAGCTTTTCACCGATTTCGGTAGTGTGGAAATATTTTTTCCAATTTTCGTTCCAATCGGCATCATTTACGCCGATAGATTCAACTGAATTTTCAATATTAGCGGCGGTTAAATGCTCTTTTAAATATTCAACAGCTTCCAACGCGTTGTCACATTCCGAAATATAGATATGTATAAGCGAAGTTGTGCGGTCTTTTGCAATTAAATCTTCATCAATTAAATTGATGTGGGCAATTTCTTCCGCCTTTTCCTCTAAATCGGAATAATCCTCAATATAAATACCATAAGGCACCGTCATATTGGCAATGGCTGCTGCGGTGTCGGTATCTTTTTGATTAACTTTAATTGTAATTTCAGTCCAGTTCATAAAAAACTCCAAAATTTATTTAACCAAATTATTGTATCATAAAAAGGTTTATTTTTAAAGAATTATTTTAACAATTTCATCGCGTGCGGCAAAAACAGTGCCCTGCACCATATTTCCCCTGCCGCCACCTTTTACATTAAAGGCATTTTTAAAGCAAGCAAAAAATTCGCCCAAAGGTTTTTCATCGCCGCAAATTGCAAAATAATATCCGCCGTCGGTTTCGCTTAAAACCGCCCTTATTCCACCTGCTTTTTTATAAAGCGCGTCAGAATAAAGTTGCAATTCCTTTATATCCATACCGCTTTCAAATTCGGCGGTAATATCACTTTCGGGGTTAAAGTTTTTAACCTTTTCGGCAATAAGTCGGCGTTTTAAATCGGTAATTAAAAACTTTAAATTGCCTTCGGTCTCAATAAGTTTTTCCACCGCTGTGGCAATTTCCGACTGTTCGGCACACAAAAGCGAGGAAATTTTAAGGTCGTTTCGATAGCGGGTGTTATAATCATCCAAAGCATCGCTACCACATTTTACAAACAAGCGCACCCCACCGCGAAGCTTACAAAAATCTAATATTTTTATAACGCCTATTTCGCTTGATGTATTAACATGCGGTGCACAGCAAGCACAGCGGTCGTAATTTTCAATTTCAACAATTCGCACATCTTCGGTTAAATCTAACTTGCTGCGGTATTCCAAATTTTCAAGATTTTCTGGGTAATAGCAATTAAATTTAACATTTTGCCACACCGCAATATTTGCAAGTTTTTCAATTTTCAACAAATCTTCACGGGTTAAGATACCGTCAAAGTCCATTGTCATTTCAGTTTTACTTAAATGAAAGCCAACATTGTTAAAACCGTAAAGCGAATGAACAATACCTGAAATTATATGCTCACCCGAATGGTTTTGCATTTTGCGAAAACGCTCATCCCAGTCGATTTTGCAGTTCACCTTTTTACCGATTTCTATATCTTTTTCAAGATAATGGTAAATTATGCCGTCTTTAATTTGCACATCTAAAACACGAACACCATCAATTTCGCCTGTGTCGGCAGTTTGTCCGCCACCTTCGGGGAAAAAGGCAGTTTCATCCAAAACGGCAACCCCATTTTCACACGAAATAACCGTCGCCTCAAACTCTTTTAAATGCGAATCAATATCATATAACTTTTTTGTCATCCTAATTTTTCCTTTACAATGTAAGCGGCTTTATAAATATCGCCACCGCCCATAGTAATTACAATATCACCGTCAGTTGCGGTTTTAATAATTTCGTTTGCTATATTTTCAAAGCCGTCAACTATAACACAACTGGGAAGCTCTTTCGCCAAATCTTCCGAATAAATATTAAAAGTGTTAACCTCGCGCGAGCCCATAATTGGGGTTAAAATAACCTTATCAGCGATAGATAGTGCTTTT
>JAZSNW010000097.1:0-14716 GCA_045536615.1 Acutalibacteraceae bacterium
TGTTTATATTAAATTATAAATTATAATATTTATCAAATTCAGCGGGGTGTGGAATTGCAGCAAGCTGACGGCATTCTTCACGCTTAGATTTAATAAAGTTTTTAATGAGTTCTTCGGGGAACACGCCGGCTTCTGTAAGGTAAGCGTGGTCTGCTTCAAGCGCATTAAGTGCTTCATCCAAAGAAGTTGGCAAGCCCTGAAGTTTTGCCTTTTCCTCTTCAGGAAGATGATATAAATTCACATCATAAGGACCCCAACCATTTTCGTGTGGGTCAATTTTATTTTTAATACCGTCAAGACCTGCCATAAGAATTGCCGCATAGCAGAAATATGGGTTGCAGGTAGCATCGGGGTTGCGAAGCTCGAAACGGCGCTTGTCGGGGCTCTTTGCATAAGCAGGAATTCTAATAACTGCACTTCTGTTAGAGGTTGCATAACCAACAGTAACAGGTGCTTCAAAGCCGGGTACAAGGCGTTTAAACGAGTTTGTGCTTGGGTTAGTTAAAGCGCAAAGAGAAGCAATGTGCTTTAAAAGACCACCCATAAAGTAATGTGCTGTTTGGCTTAAATTAGAATAGCCATTGTCATCAGAGAAAACGGGCTGACCGTCTTTCTTTAAGAGCATATGAACGTGCATACCCGAACCGGCTTCGCCATAAATGGGCTTTGGCATAAAGGTTGCGGTTTTGCCATGCTTTAAGGCGGTGTTATGAATGATATATTTAATCATCATTGTGGCATCAGCCATTTTTACAACTTCATCAAGTTGCGGTTCAATTTCAAACTGACCTGATGCAGCAACTTCGGGGTGATGGTAGTTAATGTTAATGCCCATATCAGCCATATGCATACACATTTCACTGCGGCATTCGTAAGAAATATCAAACGGTTTTGCAATATGGTAATTCTTTTGTTTTTGAACAATAACGCCCTTGCCTTCGCAGTCGCTGTTCCAATAAGACTGCTTTGCATCAACCGAAGCACCGATATAGTTACCTTCTACGCCCCAAGTAACTTCATCAAAAAGATAAAATTCAAATTCGGGTAAAATAAGCATTTCATCGGCAACGCCGCTTGCTTTCATATAATCAACAGCCGCACGGATAATATTGCGGGGATATTGTGCTAACGGGCGGTTTTGTGGGTTGTCAATAATCATTGCGTTACCTGTCATAGACAAGGTCGGAACATCACAAAACGGGTCAATAATAGCGGTGTCAGGGTCAGGTATAAACACCATATCACTTTTTTCAACAACCGCATAACCATAGTTAGAAGCATCGAAACCGATACCGCTTTTCATGGTGTCTTCCGAAAAGTTTTGTGCGGGAATGGTTACATGACGGTATTGTCCGTTAATGTCAACCATCTTAAAGTCAACCATCTTAATGTCATTTTCTTTAATAATTGCAAGTATATCCTGCACGCTTTTTGCCATAATTAGCACCATCCTCTAAGTGATTTTTAAATCTTTATTCCCACTCTATCGTGCCGGTGGGTTTAGGTGTAAGGTCCATAAGTACGCGGTTGATACCATCAACCTCGTTTATAATGCGGTTGGTAATTTTGTGCAAAACGGGATACGGAATTTCTTCAATGGTAGCGGTCATAGCGTCAACCGTGTTTACCGCACGGATAATTGCCGGCCAACCTTCATATCTGCTGTCTTCCTTAACACCAACGCTTTTAATGTCGGGTATAACAACAAAATATTGTCATATTTTTTCCGCCAAACCGCAAAGGTCAAATTCTTCTCTTAAAATTGCGTCCGCTTCGCGCAAAGCGTGTAATCTGTCGCGGGTGATTGCACCCAAACATCTTACGCCCAAACCGGGGCCCGGGAAAGGTTGACGATAAACCATAGCGTGTGGAAGACCTAATGCTTCACCAACCACGCGAACTTCATCTTTAAATAAAAGCTTTAATGGTTCAACCAATTCAAAGTTTAAATCTTCGGGCAAACCGCCAACATTGTGGTGTGATTTTACCGCTTTTTTACCTTCGGCTTGTTTAACACTTTCCAAAATGTCGGGGTAAATTGTGCCTTGGGCAAGATAAGAAATATCGTCAAACTTTCTTGCTTCGTCAGCAAAGACATTTATAAATTCAGCACCGATGATTTTGCGCTTACTTTCGGGGTCGCTTACATTTTCGAGTAGATTTAAAAAACGGTCAGTAGCGTCAACATAAATTAAATTAGCGTCCATTTCATCTTTAAATATTTTAACAACATTTTCAGATTCATCCTTACGCATTAAACCGTGATTTACGTGAACACAAACAAGTTGTTTGCCAATGGCCTTAACCAAAAGGGCTGCAACAACCGATGAATCGACACCGCCTGAAAGTGCCAAAAGCACCTTCTTGTCGCCAACCTGTTCGCGAATTTCTTTTACCTGTTCATCAATAAATTCGTTTGCAAGTTCGAATGTATTGATTCTTTTCATATTTTCGGGGCGGATATTATCTGACATAGAGCACCTCTTTCGCCTTGGATAAATTAGTTTGTGTAATTGTCAAAATAACCCTGAACCAGAATAACAGGGGTGCCCTTATCACCCGAACCGGATGTAAGGTCGCAAAGTGAACCGATAAGGTCGGTCAAGCGGCGGGGGGTTGTACCCTGTGATGCCATATTGCCAACCAAATTATCTTTCTTTGATTTAATACTGTTGGAAATTGCCTCTTTAAGCTCTTCGCCTGATAAATTTTTAAAGTCGTTATCAGCAAGATATTTAAGCTTTATTTCGTTAGGTGTGCCTTCAAGACCGTCAGTATATGCAGGTGACACGCAAGGGTCTGCAAGTTCCCAAATTTTTCCTTGTGGGTCTTTAAATGCGCCGTCGCCGTAAACCATAACCTCAATATGCTTACCTGTTTTCTCGAGGAAAAGCGCCTGAATTTCAAGAACTAAATCCTTACATTCTTTTGGGAAAAGCTTAATGGTGTCTTCGGTAGATTTGTTAGAGCCCAAAAGACCGTACTTAGTATTATAGCCGCTGCCGTCAACCGACTTGTTTAAAATTTCATCCATACCGTAAACGATTTTTGCGCCGCCCTCTTTTAAAAGACGCTTTGTGCGAGCGCGTGTATGAATATCACAAGCGAGAACACAGTCTGTATAATTTAAAATTGCTTTTGCCTGGTTAGCAAAAATAATTTCAACCTCACAGCCACATTCTTCAATAAGTTCTTTATAATAACCAACATAATCAACGCCTGTGAATTTAAGCGGATGTACGCCAAAAACTTCACGATAGCGTTCAAGAGATAAAACATCAGCATAGGGGTTAATGCCTGCGGCATCGAGTTTGTCCCAATCGGCAAGCTCGTTTCCAACCTCGTCAGAAGGATAGCTTAACATTAAGACCATTTTTTTAGCGCCTTTTGCGATACCTTTGAGGCAAATTGAAAAACGGTTTCTTGATAAAATTGGGAAAATAACACCTATTGTGTTGTCACCGAATTTTTCTTTAACATCCTTTGCTATTGCATCAATTGTTGCATAGTTACCCTGCGCGCGAGCAACGATTGATTCGGTCATAGCAACAACGTCGCGGTCGCGAAGTTCAAACCCTTCACTTTCACACGCTTCTAAAACGCTGTTTGTTACGATTTGTGCCAAATCGTCACCTTGACGAATAATTGGGCAACGAATGCCACGGGATACTGTACCCACTTTTCTTTCCATTGCTTTTCACCTTTAATCCAAAAAATCATAACACAAAATTGTTACAAATCATTTTAACACATTCACGAAATGAAATCTACATTTTTTTATAATTTTTTTAAATTTTTTCTGCATTTTTTGCGATAAATGCCTGTTCTATTTAAGGACAAGGGTTGCATAGGTTTTATTGAGGTGAATTTTTTTGATTTTAGACAAATCACTTATGAATATACTTTATGCCCTGCCTTTAAAAATTCGGCAATCGCTTTACAACCTTTCACCCGATTTTCAAAACAACATTTCAGAAATTAGGCTGCGAAAAAATTTGCCCCTTGCCTTAACCATTAAAGGTGAAACTTTGTTTTTAAAACCAAACGGACAAACCTTTAAAGAATATACAAATGGGCTTTTAATTGCAGATGAACCCACTATTTTGGAATGTTTTAAACTTTTATGCGACGGTTCGGTTTTTGCACACGAAAAAGAACTTTCACAAGGTTTTATCATTATGCAAAACGGAAGCCGTGCAGGTGTTTTTGGGAATTTAAGCGGCGGCATTATGCAAGAAGTTACCTCCATAAACATTAGAATAAGCCGAGAAATCAAAGGTTCTGCAAATGAAGTTTTACCCTTTTACACATACGGCGGGCTTTTAATTGCGGGTCCACCCGCAAGTGGCAAAACCACCATGCTTCGCGACCTTGTTCGCAAACTTTCAAATGGTAAGGGTGAGAAAATTCACCGCATTGCCGTTATTGACACCCGCGGTGAAATTGCGGGTGGAGGTATGCTTGATTTAGGAATTGCAACCGATGTGTTAAATTGCAGCGACAAGGCAAAAGGTATTGAAATTGCACTTCGCACTATGTCACCCGATTTTATTGCATTTGATGAAATTGGCAGTTTAGAAGAACTAAACGCCGTAAGCCAAAGCTTTTTTTCTGGGGTTAAAATTATTACAACCGCGCACGTTGAAACTGTAAGTGACCTTAAAACCCGCAATATTACAAATAATCTTTTAAAAAGTGGGGCTATAAATCAAGTTGCAATAATGCCAAAAACCATTGGTGAAGAGATAAAAATTATGTCCGTAAAGGAGATTTACAGTGGCAGTATTATTTAAAACTTTGGGGCTTTTGATGATTTTAATTGTTTGCACGGCGGTGGGATTTTTAAAGGCGTTATCACTAAAAGCCCGACTTTCCGGCTTAAACGAAATAAAAAACGGGCTTTTTTTGCTAAAAGAACGACTTCGTTTGCATTGCGGCAATAAAAAACAACTTTTAAACCTTTGTTTTAACCAAACCGCCGACTATCTAAAAGGTGATGACCTTGCTTTATGGAACGATTTTTTAAACGGATTTGGTATGAATGATACCAAAACCGAATTTAACCGTTGCGAAAGCTATATCACACTTTTTGATAACAAAATAAAAGATGCCGAAAAAACATTTAACGAACAACAAAAACTTTATAAATGCCTTGGTTTTTTGTGCG
Source organism: Acutalibacteraceae bacterium (assembly GCA_045536615.1). GTDB lineage: Bacteria > Bacillota > Clostridia > Oscillospirales > Acutalibacteraceae > UBA737. The sequence goes on from JAZSNW010000097.1 coordinate 5,168, forward strand.
GTGTTTTTATTTGTATTTTTCTTGTGTAGGTGATTTTTATGGATGTAGATTTTATTTTTAAGATTGCCGCTATCGGTATTATTGTAACAGTTTTAAACCAAGTATTAATACGGTCGGGGCGTGAAGAACAAGCAATGCTAACCACCCTTGCAGGGCTTGTAGTAGTGCTTTTAATGGTGGTAAACGCCGTTGCCGACCTTTTCACGACAGTAAAAGATTTGTTTGGGCTTTAATATGGAAATTTTTAAAATTGTTATCATTTGTATAATAAGCACCATTTTTTGCGTTATATTGCGCCCATATAAAAGCGAATATTCGGTTTTAATTGCAATTTTAACCGCTGTTTTGGTGCTGATTTTCATTTTAAAATCGCTAATTTCTCCGCTTAATTTAATTGTGGAAAAAATAATTTCATCGGGTGTTGAAATTAAATATTTTAAAACGGCGCTCAAAGCAGTCGGCATTGGTTATGTTACAAGTTTTGCGGCAGACATTTGCAAGGATGCGGGACAAACTTCGCTTTCATCCCTTTGCGAAACGGCCGGCAAATGCGGAATTTTTGTTTTGTCGGTTCCCCTTGTTATAAGTGTGTGCGATATGGCGTTGGGGTTTATAAAATGATTAAACGAATTATTATATGTTTTTTGATTTTTTTGTGTTTTATAACTACCGTTCACGCAGAAGAAGCCGACCTTTACAAAGACCAACTTGAAATAAGCGGTGCGGACGAACTTTATGATTATGTCCCCGACAACGCAAAAGAATATTTAGATGAATTTTCAATTGATTTTCACGACAGTGGTTGGGTTAATTCTTTAACAAATGAAAATGCTTTTTCGCATATTTATGGTTTTATAAAAAGCGGCGCAAAAGCACCTTTAAAGGCATTTTCAATAATTTTGGCGCTGATTTTTTTGGCATCGATTATAGAAAACGCAATGTCAACCGAAGTTCAAACCACAGTTACTTATGTCACGCTTTTAACCGTTGCCGTAGCACTTCTAAACCCTATTTATTCGGTCATTACCGCTTCGGTCGAAACATTAAAGGGCTGTTCTTATTTTATGGCGGCCTTCATCCCCGTTTTTGCAACCATTATTGCGGCATCGGGCAAACCGCTAACCTCCGCTTCTATGAGCGCCGTTTTGCTTATGGCAGCAAATTTTGTAACATACATCGCAAACTTTGGGGTAATTCCTTTAATGAGCAGTCACCTTTCTTTAAGCATTGCTTCTTCGGTGTCACCTTTGCTTCAAAACACAAATTTAGCGAACACGATTAAAAAAATTTCTCTTTGGGTGATGGGGTTTATTTCAACACTGTTTATTGGCATTTTAAGTATTCAAACAGTTGTAAATTCATCAGCCGATACATTGGGGGTTAAAACCGCAAAATTTATTGTTGGCTCAACTGTGCCGGTTGCGGGCGGTGTTTTAGCGGAAGCCATTACCACCGTTACAGCTTCACTAAACCTTTTAAAATCGTCGGTAGGAATTTGGGGTGTTTTAGTCTGCGCTTTAACATTTTTACCGCTAATAGTCGAACTTTTGCTTTGGCGGGTTTGTCTTTGGGGACTTGCCTTTTTTGGTGACACTTTTTCGCTTACAAAAATATCCAACCTTTTAAAAAGTGTCGATTCGGTTTTAAGTGTGCTTGTAGGAATTGTTCTTTTAAGCGTTGCAATGTTTATAATTTCTCTAACTGTGGTAATTTTGGGCGGTAAAGCGGTATGAACTATTTAACTTCATTTTTTATGTCCTTTTGTGTCTCGGCAATTTTTATCGGTGCTATATTTATCATTTGCCCCGGCGGAAAAATGTCAAAACCTATTAAATACATTTTGTGTCTTGTTTTTACCGTAATTATTATTGCAAGCGTAAGCAAAATAAACCCCGATTTTGATTTGCCAAATTTTGAAAACCAAACTTCCCAAATAAACACAGATAAACTTAAAATACAGTCGGCAGAATATGTTTGGGGTGCGTGTTTAAAATCAGCAAACATAACTTTTGAAAAAATTACAGTTTGTACGACTAAATCACAGGATGACCGCATAATAATTAGTAAGGTTATGATATTTTCAAACGAAAGCAAAGAAAACATTTTAAACGCCCTTGGCGATTTGGCAAAAGCGGTAGAGGTTGAAATTATAAATGAATGATATCTTTAAAAAATATGTGAAAATTTTTAAAAACCCAAAGTCACTCATCATTATTGGAATAATCGGTATTGCGCTGATTTTTTTATCAAGCTTTGGAAATGATACCGAAAAAGCAAAAACCCAAAGCGACAGTTTTTCGGTTGAGGAATATAAAACCGTACTTGAAAAAGATATTAAAAAGCTTGTGGTTGGCATAACGGGAAGCCGACGGGTTACGGTTGTAATCACCCTTGAAAGCAGTATCAATTATAATTATGCCGAAATTACAGAATCAATAAGCGAAGAAAAAAACGACCAAACCCGTGACGAACAAAAAACAGAGCAAAAGCAAGAATACATAACCGTTAAAAATGCTGATGGCAGCGAAACCGCCATTTTAATTTCAAAGCAAATGCCTGAAATTAGGGGTGTTGCCATTGTGTGTCAGGGCGGCGACAACGCCGTTTTAAATGAAAAAATTCAAAACGCCGTAACATCGGCTTTGAATATAACAAGTAAACGAGTATTTATCGCAGGGGGAAACTGATATGAAAAAAGGTAAGGTTTTTGGTAAGGGACAAATAGTTGTCGGGGTGATGGTATTAGCGCTTGCCGCGGCAATTTGGCTTAACACCAAATATTTACCGACAAGCACAAAATATTTGGGCGAATCGGCCTATGTTGACAATGAAACCGAAAGCAGCGCAGTTGAAACCGCCACCAAAGCCGAAGATTATTTCACCACCGCAAAAAACGAACGCAAAAAAGTTAGAGAAGATGCTTTGGAAGAAGTAGAAGAAATTTTAAGGGACAGTAAATTATCTGATGCTGACAAAAAAGCAACACTTGAAAAGCTTCAAAAAATAACCAAAAACACCGCAAATGAAGTAAACATTGAAAATTTACTCAAAGCCAAAGGTTTCGCACAAGCGATTGCAATTATTGGTGATAATGAAATAAACATTGTGGTTAAATCAGATGGTCTTACAACTGCAAACACCATGCAAATTCAAGATATTGTAACAAATCAAACCGATATTTCGCTTTCAAAGATTAAAATTATTCCAATAAAATAAAAAATCAGTTGTGTTATGAAAAATTTGTGTTATAATAAAAATAAGGGCAAGGTTTTTATTGCCGATTTATACCGCAAGAAGTTTTATACGGAGGTTACACAAATGGCAGATAATGCAACAAAACTTTCAATAAATACAGAAGTTCTTAGAAAAATGGCCGAAATCGCAACTCTTGAAGTTGATGGTGTTGCCGCTATTGCTAAAAAGAATTATGACCTTAAAGATGCTGTTAAAGTTAAAAGCGCACTTCAAGGTATTAAAATTGAAAGTGTTAACGGTGCACTTGAAATTGGTATTTTTATAACCGTTAAAAAAGAGGCAAAGGTTAAAGAAGTTGCCGAAAAAGTGCAACAAAACGTTAAAGAAAAAATTCAAACAATGACAAACACCGCAGTTACTAAGGTGAATGTTGTTGTAGCTGATATCGCTTTTGAAGAAAAAGCAGACGAAGAATAATATTTTTCAAAAATTTAAAACCCACTGTACTTTTTGTACAGTGGGTTTTCTTTTATATTTTTCCGCGTTTTTTAATCCAAACAGATGGTGAAAACAGCACTAAAAGTGGGAAAATTTCAAGGCGGCCAAGCAGCATTGCAAAGGATAATGCAATTTTTGAAATGTTGGAGAATATTCCATAATTACCTATTGGGCCAACAAGCGACAGGCCTGGACCGACATTATTAAAGCAGGCCGCTACCGCCGACATACTTGTTTCAAAATCAAAGGGTTCAAACAACAAAATAAAGAAAATTATTACAAAGCAAATAAAGTATATTGCAAAATAAACCAAAACACCTGTTAAGGTGTCATTATCAACCCTTTTGCCCTCAAATCTAACTGTTTCGGTTGAACGGGGGTGTATGGTGTGCTTTAAGCTTGAAATTGCGCGTTTTATTAAGAGTATTATTCTTGAAACCTTAATACCGCCCGCTGTTGAGCCCGCACAAGCACCAATGAACATTAAAATAAACAAAATACCCTTGGATAAACCGGGCCATAAATTAAAGTCTGTTGTGGCATAACCCGTGGTTGTCATAATTGATGACACCTGGAAAGCAGCATTTCGTACCGCCTCAGCGAAGTTTGATGACATATTATAAATGTTATAAGTAATAAGCGCTGTTGCACCAAAGAATAAGCCAACATAAGACCACAGCTCTTCACTTTTAATAGCTGAACGGAGTCTGCCCACAAGCAAAAGATAATAAATGTTGAAGTTTATACCAAAAAGCAGCATAAACACAGTTATCACCCATTGTAAATAAGGACTGTATGACGCAATACTGTCATTTTTAACACCGAAACCACCTGTACCCGCTGTGCCAAAGCTATGAACTATTGCCTCATAAAGCGGCATATCGCCGCAAACCAAAAACACAATCTCACAAACAGTTAAAGCAACATAAATTAGGTAAAGTGCCTTTGTCATATCGCGAAGCTTCGGGGTGAGCTTGCCCATTGTCGGACCCGGCATTTCAGCACGGATTATGTGAATTGACCGTCCCGAATCGGTTGGCAAAAGTGCAACCACAAGCACAAGAATACCCATACCGCCAACCCAGTGGGTTAAGCTTCGCCACATTGCAATACCCTTTGAAAGCCCTTCCACATTTGAAAGTATTGTAGCGCCCGTTGTAGTAAACCCGCTGACTGTTTCAAAAAAAGCATCAATATAATTTGGAATTTCACCGCTTATTACAAACGGTAACGCACCTACTGCGGAAATAACTATCCACGAAAGTGCCACAATTACAAAACCTTCTTTTGCGAAAAAGGTTTTGTTTTGCGGTTTGTTTAAAATAGTAAATGCAAATCCCAAAAACAATGCTACCGCCATTGTAATTAAAAAAGCAGTGACAATATTAAATTCGCGGTAAATTAGTGAACATATAAGCGGAAAAAGCATTATCCCTGCCTCGAGCTTTAAAATTTGCCCAAGCATATAAAAAACAATTTTTCGATTCATAATTTATCCCCTCACTATGTCAGATAAATTATTGATTCGTTGGTTTGAAGCGAAAATAATTATTCTGTCGCCCGACATAATTACATCATCACCTGACGGAATAATTGTTTTTCTATCGCGGATAATACCTGCAATAAGTAAATTTTGTTTTAATTTTAATTCTTTAAAAGGAATATTTAAGAAATTAAGCCCATCTTTAACGGTAAATTCCAGAGCTTCAACCTTGTCATCCATAAGCTTATAAAGGGTTTCCACGCTGCTGTCCTTTGAATTTTCAAGCGCACGCGCATAACCAACAACAATGTTTGAAATTGTCTTACGTGGCGATACAACAGTATCAAGTCCCCAATGCTCTGCAAGGGGGATAAGCTCCTGTCGGTTTATTTTAGTAATAACCTTGGGGACATTTTTAGAAGAAGCGTATGAAGAAATAAGAATATTAAGCTCGTCAAGGCCGGTTAAAGACACAACCGCATCAATATTTGATATACCTTCTTCAATTAAAAGTTCTTGTGAAGAGCCGTCGCCGTTAACCACAAGTGCTTTCGGCAGTTCGGCACTGATTTCTTCACATTTTTGGCGGTCTTTATCAATAATTGTAACACTGTTCCCAATTTGGCACAATTTCTTTGCAAGGTAAACCGCAGTTTTGCTGGCGCCCAAAATCATAACCTTTTTAATCGCAGTACGCTTTATTCCAAGCTCGTTAAAGAAGTGCAAAATTTCATTTACCGACCCCGTAACACCAATTTTATCCCCTGCCAAAAGGGTAAAATTACCGTGTGGGATATATGCCTCTTCCCCACGCTGAACGGCGCCAATAAGAAACTTTGATTTAAACTTATTGCGAAGCTCGTAAATTTTAAGCCCGTCTAAAACCGAATCTTCTTTGATTTTAAACTCAACAATTTCAAAATTTCTAACCGAAAACGGCTCAATTTTATAAGCAGTCGGAAGTTTTAAAGCATTAAAAAGCTCGTGCGATGCCATAAGCTCGGGGTTAATTATAAGCGAAATTTCAAGATTTTGGCGCAAAAAAGCCAAGCTTTTGTCGTTATATTCAGGGTTTCTAACACGGGCAACAGTATTTTTTGTGCCCATTCGCTTTGCCAAAAAGCAGCAAAGCATATTTATTTCATCCGAATTAGCGGTAGAAATAATTAAATCGTTATTTTTGGCATTTGCCTCGGTTAAAACGTCGCTGTCGGCACCATTACCGCAAACACCGATAACATCATATATATTAGTTAATTTTTGTATTACTTCAGGATTTGTATCAATAGCGGTTACATCGTGGCCTTCAGAAACCAAATTTGCCAAAATGGTTGTGCCAATTTTACCGCAGCCATTTACAATAATTTTCATACTGTTCTCCCTTACAATATAACTATAAAATCATTTTACCACTTTCCTGCCGCCAATTCAATATTTTTTATTTTATTGAATTTATAAATAATTTATTGTATAATAGTTTTAAGTTAAAACACGGAGGTGACATTATCAAACGCAAGGGAATGAACCATTTGCAAATTATTGCACTTGGTTATTTTTTAATTGTCTTTGTCGGCACTGTTCTTTTAATGTTGCCTGTTTCAACTAAAAACGGTGATTCTCCCACCCTTTTAACCGCCGCTTTCACCTCTGTTTCGGCATCCTGTGTGACAGGACTTATCGCCCAAAACACCGCAACCTATTGGTCACTTTTTGGGCAGATGGTTATTTTAACACTTATACAGCTTGGTGGTCTTGGTTATATGACAATTGCCACTTTTTTCTACCGTTTGGTAATTCGCAAAAAGGGTCTTCGTGAAAAGGTTATGATGGCTGAAACCATAAACACCACCCGCCTGAATAATTTTTCATCACTTATTAAAAAAATTATTTTCGGTACATTTTTATTCGAGGGTGTCGGTGCGGCACTTTTATCTGTAAGCTTTATTAAACACTTCGGCGTGGCAAAGGGTATTTATTTTGCCGTTTTCCATTCGATTTCGGCCTTTTGCAATGCGGGCTTTGACCTTTTGGGCGAAAACACACCTTTTGTTTCGCTTATGGATTTTAGCGGCGATTATATCGTAATTTTAACAATTTCCGCCCTTATCATCATCGGCAGTCTTGGTTTTTTGGTGTGGGATGACATTACAGTTAAGCGTTTCAGTTTAAAAAACCTTAATTTACACAGCAAAATTGTTTTATTAGTATCGGGCGTTTTGTTGATTTTAGGCACTGTGCTTTTCTTTATTTTTGAATATAACAATCTCTTAAAGGATATGCCTTTTGGGCAAAAGATTTTAAATGCATTTTTTGCATCGGTCACACCGCGAACTGCCGGCTTTAACAGTATTGATATGGCAACCCTTTCGCCGTCTTCGGTATTGCTTACACTATTTCTTATGTTTATCGGTGGCAGCTCGGGCTCGACTGCGGGCGGTGTTAAAACCACCTCGATTTTTGTTATTATCGCTTTTGCTTTTTCCACCATTCGTGGCAATGATGAGGTTGCGGTTTTCGGCAAAACCATTAAGACCGAATTTCTTAAAAAAGCAATTTTAATTATAACCATCAATATGGCTCTTATTATTGCTGCAACCCTTATTATTTGCGGGGTTGACAATGTGCCCCTGTCAAATGCCTTGCTTGAAACCGTTTCAGCTATGAGCACCGTTGGTTTAACCGCAGGTGTTACCACCACGCTTTCAACGGCTTCAAAGGTTGCTCTTATGTTTTTAATGTTCTGCGGCAGGGTTGGCAGTGTTTCCTTTGCAAGTGCACTGCTTGAAAAACGGGTTAACCCACCAATTTCATACCCTGCTGAATCAATAACAGTCGGTTAATTATTTGAAGGAGAAAAATTATGAAATCATTTTTAATTATTGGTATGGGTTCACTTGGCCATCACCTTGTGGCCGAGCTTGATAAACAAAGCTGTGAAATTATGGCAGTCGATATAAACGAAGCAAAGCTTGATGGACTTAAAACAGATTTTAAAAATGTTGTTTCTACCCCCGTTTGCGACTGTACAAACCGCGCCGTATTACAGGGGCTTGGCGTTGAAGATTTTGATGTTTGCTTTGTTTGTATTGAAGATTATTTTCAGGCCTGCCTTGAAATTACCGACCTTTTAAAAGAACTTGGCGCCAAAAAAGTTTACAGCACCGCCAACCGTGACATTGAAGAAAAGTTTTTACTTCGCAGTGGGGCTGACCGCATAATTTACCCCGAGCGTGATATTTGCAGTAAAATTGCAAGGGTTGAATGCTCACAAAATGTGTTTGATTATATAAACCTTGCCGATAACTACTCTATTTTCGAAATTGAAGCCCCTAAAAAATGGCAGGGCAAAAATGTTATCGAGCTTGATATCCGCAACAAGTACAATGTAAATATTGTCGCATTTAAAAGCGGTGACAAAATTTTGCCCTTTAATGCAGAATATATTTTCAATGAAGAAGACCATCTTTTAGTGCTTGGTTATATCGATGATTTAAAGAAAATTACTAAATAGCAAAAAGCATCTTCCGTTGCGAGACTTCTCATAAGGAAGTCTCGCAGTTTTATTCGCCTTGCGGCGAGTTCTATTGCTTTGCAGTGATATTCGGCTTACGCCGAGTGTTATTCGCTTCGCGAGTTTTATAAGGCGAATAAAATAACACTGAAACCGTAAGGTTTCAATATCACTATTACCATAGGGCAATAATATCACTCCGACAAAGTCGGAATATCACTTAAATGATTAATATTTCTTATGTATAATAATTTTAGAGGTGATTACTATGGCAGATAGCGTTTTAAGAGATAAAGCGAAACTATTTGCAAAAACTGTTGTTTTTCTCTGTCGTGATATGAAAGCAAATCATAAGGAATCAGTTTTGATAAATCAATTACTGCGTTCTGCAACTTCAATCGGTGCAAATTTACACGAAGCACAATATGCTCAAGGAACAAAGGATTTTATTTCTAAACTTGAGATTGCTCAAAAAGAGTGTTATGAAACAGAATATTGGTTAGAACTTCTTTTTGAAACAGATTGTATGAACGAAGAAAACTATAAAACACTGCAAAACGATTGTGGCGCTATTAGAAGAATGTTGATTTCTTCGCTTAAAACAGTTAAATCAAAATAGGAGTTCGGGCTTAGCCCTTGGTAACATTTGTACATACAAATGCGATGCTGGTTCTATCCGAAAGGGGAGAAATTTTTGTGAATGTTGTTGCGCATTATGATAAACTAATTGATGAAAATAATGACCCCGTATATGATGCTGAACCCTTGAAAGAATATATGAATAAGTGGGACGGTCAGGTGTTTATTGATGCAATGAAAATTGATAAACATAAAACAGTCTTGGAAATCGGTATTGGTACAG
>JAZSNW010000072.1:0-6052 GCA_045536615.1 Acutalibacteraceae bacterium
AGTTGAAAAGCCCCAACTTACCCCAAACAACATAGAAGCAATTATTAGTGGGAAACAGCTTATCGGTATTTGATAACCATCTAAAAATGCAATTTTTCCTATTGTCGAGGATAAAAGCTCCAACGCCACGTAGAGTGCGGATAAAACAGCACAAATACATAATTTTTTTACATAAATTTTTTTCATAAAATAAAAACCTCCTATTACCCGTAGTCCGAATAATAGAAGGCATAACGCTTTAATTAAACGGCAGCGGGATGCAACAAACGAACCGCGAAAAATCTTCGTTTCATCGGCAACTCCCCGTCCGACAAACACTTAACGCTCGAATGTTTACTCTGCAATATGTTTACATTATAAAACTTTATTTTAATTTGTCAACAGTTTTGTATCACGCGCATAGAAAAAGATATATTGCTGTGCAATGCCGGCATAATCTTTTGCTATTTCTGGCAATTCACCACCAAAAAGGGTGTCAAGTGCGCGATTTATCCAAACATCTTTTGGAAATGCACGGTCGTGGTGGTGTGAAAACAGCAGGGCGCAGTCGGCAACCTTTGGGCCAACGCCTTTAATTTTCATAAGCTCATCCCTTGCTGCATCAAGTGTAAAATATCTTAAATGATATAAATCAACCGCACCGCTTGCTACTTTTTGTGCTGCATCAATTAAATATTTTGCACGAAATCCACTGCGTAAGGGTGCTAAATCTTCAACCGTAAGCGATGCTATTTTTTCAGCGGTAGGGAAGGTGTAACCGCCTTCAATTTTTTCGCCAAAATTTTCACAAAGGCGTTCGATAATGCCTTTTATTCTGCTTATGTTATTGTTTTGCGAAATTATAAAAGAACACAAAGTTTCAAACGGTTCTTGATTTAAAATGCGAATGCCGTAAGAATAATCAGCGGCGGCTTTAAGAGTTTCGTTTTGGCTTAAAATTTGGCGGACTTTTTGATAATCACGTTCTAAATCAAAATAATCTTTCCAAAAGTTTTCAAATTCATCCATTGTTGTGTTATAAAGTACAACTGTGCCATCATTAGTTTTTTCAAGAGATAAGAATTTATCACCCGCAACACCTGACCAAATGCCATTTTCATCACATTTCCAACGAAATGCCTGACCGCAGTCAAGAGTGTGGGGAAGGTCAAATTCTTCAATGCCTTTTATGTAAATATTGTTGTTTTCGAAAATAATTTTATACATTTTATCACTCCGTATTTGCATTATACAAATTTTGTGGTAAAATAGCAATATAAAACTATGAAAAGAGATGTATTATGCGACAGGATATTTGTACCATACCGATTAGTGAAATTTTTGAAGTAAACGACGGTTGCCCAATTTGCCGTATGCGCGAGGTTGTTGAAAAGCGCATTGTTGATTACATAATGGGCGCCGCTATGATGGAACCCGATATTAGAATTGAAACCAACCGTTTGGGCTTTTGCGAAAGACATTTTGACCAAATGCTTGATAATCGCGGCAGGTTGCAACTTGCTCTTATATTAGAATCGCACATTGACGAGGTAAACCGCAAAATCTTTGAAAAGAAGCTTTTTAATTCGAACACCAAAAAAGGTCAAACCGCAAAAAAGCTTAACGAATCTTGCTTTGTTTGTGAAAAAATTGAATGGGGCTTTTCTCGAATGATTGAAACGGTTTTCCGTAGTTATGAAACCGACCGCGATTTTCGCGATATGTTTAACAATCAACCAATGTTTTGCCTAAAGCATTATGAAATGCTAATTAATTCACCTCACCGCAAAATGCTTAGAAGATACGGAAGTGAATTTGAAAATAATTTAACAAAAATTACGGGAAATTACACAAAATCATTACACGATGATGTAAAGAAATATTGTTCAATGTATGACTACCGCGCCAACACCGAAAAGAAGGATTGGGGCACAAGCCGTGACTCTGTCGAGCGCACAATTGCCTTTTTGGTTGGCAGAAAATTCGACGAAGAATAACTTTACATAATACTGCGAAAAATGTCGAATGTGGATAACTTGTCCCTTTAAAACAAAGGGTTTTTCCACTTTTCCACCGAGTTATCCACATTTTTATGTAAACTATGAATAAAATGTTAAACTTTGCCAAAACTAACCATAACAACTGTTTAAGGAGATTTTTTATGGTTAAAGGTGTAAGTAAAACAATTATTGAAGTCAACAACACAGGTAGCAAGTTTTTTGAAAAAATTGTTTTTTATGTCACACCTGAATATGGCAATTTAAACGCAAAATATTTAAAAAAAGCAGCAACCGAATTTTCTTTTAATTATAACAACGCTTTTTCAACAAATCCGCTTCGAAAAAGAATTAAACGAAAGAAAATTATTACCTTTTCAATTATAATTTCCTGTGTTTTTTTTGCGGTTTGTTGTTGTGTTTTACCATTTATTTTATGAACAAAATGTTAAAAATGCAAGAAGGTTATTTACTTCTTGCATTTATGTTTATTTTATAATATAATATTTTCATATTTTGACCTTTGGGGGATACTATGAAAGACATAATTTTAAAGTCACTTAAATTGTTTTTAATGACATTTCTTGCAAGTTTAATGTGCTTTTTTCTTGTTGTTTCTTTAAATTTTATTAAGGTTGGAGTTTTTTCTGAAAAGATAGGATATGATTTATACGGTGCATCTAACGAAAATGACGAGATGAAGCACTTATATACATATTATTTCGAAGACGGCGACGATAAAAAGTATGAAGAGTACGAAAAAAAGGATTATGTGCTGTCTAAGGTTTCAATTTATTCTGATATTGACACAACTACAAATGTTGCTTTAGGCATTATTTCGCAGCTTATGTGTCTTGCTGTTGTTGCTTTAATTGTTTATAATATGATGTGGAAATCCGGCTACCTTGATAAGCAATCTGAAAAACTTCACGGCGTAAAAGCCAACAAACTTAAAGGGCTTTATTGTGGTATTTTGGCAGTTGCGCCAATGTTTTTAGCTCTAACCTTTGCTGTCGTTACAAAAAATAGTGTTTGTGCAAATCTTTCAACTTCAATTTACACAATTTTAAACGGCTATGCTTTTGATATTATATCCGAAGTAACTAAAAGTGCAAAGGTATTTTCTGACATGAATATTTGGCAAATTATAACATTTTATAGTGTTCTTTTAATTTTCCCAGTTTTAAGCACCATATCATATATAATTGGTTATAAGGATATTATCATTTCCGAAAAATTAATTTACAAGAATTCTAAAAAAAGGGAGAAAAGATAAATGGCAGGTTTTTTTGGTTTATTCAATTATGAAAAAGAAGGCCCCGGCATTTATAAAGACGGGCCACAAAAGCACACCTTTGTTGTGTTTTTTGAAACCTTTTTCAGAAACTTTTGGAAGTTTATCCCCATAAATTTAGTTTACTGCCTTTTTTGTCTACCTGTTTTAACAAACGGTATTGCAAACGCGGGTATAACAAATGTCACAAGAAATACTGCACGTGACAAACACTCTTTCGGTTTGCCCGATTTTTTTGAAACCATTAAGAAAAACGCAAAGCAGGCCGTTATTGTTGGTATTATAAACGCTATTGTTTATACACTTTTAATTCTTAACTTTCCTTTTTATTTCAGTTTAAAAAATGATTATTTAATGGTTATCGGTTGTGGCATTTCGTTTGCAATTTTCTTTGTGTTTACAGTTATGCAATATTATATCTGGACACTTATGATAACCTTTAATTACAAAATAAAACAAATATATTCAAACAGTTTTAAATTTGTTTTTGTAAACCTTTGGAAAAACATAATTGTATTTTTCACAAATGTTTTACTATTAGCAATTTCAGTTGCTTTGGTACTTATTTTCAACAATTTTATTGTTTTAATTATTGAAATCTTTTTGTTTTTAATTGCATATCCTTGCTTTAATGCGCTTTTAATTCAGTTTTGCACTTTCCCCGCAATCAAGAAATTTATTATCGACCCATATTACGAAGAACATCCCGACGCTGACCTTGACAAGCGCCGCGATTTAGGTCTTGAAATCCCTGAAGAAAAAAAGCCCTCCAATGATGATGAAGATGACGAAGACGACAGCGACGTAATTTTCGAGGACTGATTTCAAAAACTCATACATATACTTTTAAAGGGGTATTTGTATGAATTGCAGAATAGCAGAGCTTCGCAACAAGCAGGTTGTTTGTGTTAAAAACGGTAAGGTTTTGGGTTATATTTCCGATATTGAGCTTGACACAAAAAGCGGTACGCTGATTTCACTTATAATATATGGCAGACCGCGTGTTTTTGGGCTTTTTGGCAAGAGCGAGGATATTATCATTCCTTGGTGCGATATCGAGGTTATAGGCCCCGAAACAGTGCTTGTTTCAAGTGATTCACCTTATTGTATTTCAAAATAAAATTTTAAAAAATCACCGTAGAAATTTTTTCTATGGTGATTTTTGCTTTTAGTAAAATCAACTTTACTGTGCAAAATATTGTGGGAGTTGATTTTTTGAAAGCTGCAAGAATTTTAATTAAAAGTTTATTTTGTATTATGACCGCTTTGTCGGTTTTAATATTTTCAGGTATAATTTATCTTCAAAGCACAGTTTCAAGTGAATATAAAATAAAAAAAGGGGACACTCTGCAAATTAAAGCGGCAGTGCCGATTACCGCCACTTATAACGGCACAGCACTTGCCGAAAGCACAAATTTAAGAAACATTGGCGAAACCTTTTCGGTTGATTTAAAGGCGTTTGGCGTTATTCCAATTTCTAAAATTGATGTTCAAGTTGTTGACGAACTGTATGTTGCGGTTTTGGGCATTCCATTTGGTATGAAAATTTATACAAATGGGGTAATGGTGACTTCGCTTTCGGATGTTGCCACCGAAAAAGGCAATTTAAAACCCGCAAAAGATGCCGGCATTAAGCTTGGCGATTATATTTTGTCGGTAAATGGAGAAACGGTCACCACTAACGAGGACCTTTCACAAATTGTGGAAAAATCTAACGGCAAAAAGCTTAAATTTAAAATTTTAAGGGGCGATACGGTAATTTACATTTCTTTTTGCCCCGTAAAATCGGTTGAAACAGGTAGTTATAAAATTGGGCTTTGGGTTAAGGACAGCTCAGCAGGAATTGGTACATTAACCTTTTACAGCCCAACAAGTGATATTATTTGCGGTTTAGGGCACGGAATTTGTGATGAGGAAACAGGCGAGCTTATAAACATTAAAAAGGGAAGCATTGTAACCGCAGAAATAATTTCGGCTGAAAAGGGTGAGGTTGGAAAACCCGGCAAGCTAAACGGCAGAATGGGTTATGACACTTTGGGTCTTATAAACAAAAATTCCAACAATGGTGTTTATTGTCAGTTAACGGGTGAAGTTACCTTTTCAAAACTTACCGAAATCGCCTTAAAGCAAGAGGTTAAAAGCGGCAAAGCAAAAATTGTTTGCACTCTTGATGACGGCGCACCAAAGGAGTATGACTGCATTATTGAAGTGCGTTCTTCGGCATATCACAGCAAAACACAAAACCTTTTGGTGACAGTAACCGACCACGAACTGCTTGAAAAAACCGGCGGAATTGTGCAGGGGATGAGCGGTAGTCCCATTATCCAAAACGGCAAACTTATCGGCGCAGTAACACACGTGCTTATAGACGACCCAACAAAGGGCTACGGTATATTTGCAGAAAATATGCTTGAAACGGCACAAGGTGTTGTAGAAGAACAATTGAAAGATGCATCGTAGAATAAAGGACTCCGTTTTGGAGTCCTTTCTATTGCATTTCACAGCAAGATATGATAAAATTAGTTAACAAAATTTTCAATAACATTTTATTATTGTGGAGATGTTTAAATGAAACGGTTATTATCACTTTTTCTATGTTTACTTATGATTGTAGGCTGTTTTGCAGGATGTAAGAAAAAAGCAGTACCCACTGTTGCAAGCGGCGAACAAATTACACGTGGTGCTTGGGTTAAATTATTAGCAGATAGTTTTTATCTTAATAGCACAACAGAAAAACCATATTTTTCTGATATTGCAAAAGATAATAAATTATTTAATGCGG
>JAZSNW010000088.1:0-6429 GCA_045536615.1 Acutalibacteraceae bacterium
AGCATCAAAAGCAGCGGCTTGTTCAAACCATTCTTTTTTAGCGCCATCTTTTACCAAACCGTAGTTTGCGCCTTGTTCTTTCTTGGAAAGAACTGCCTTTGTGGTGTCAAGGGTAGAAGCACCCTTGTTGTTGAATGTAAAGTTAACCTCAACGCAGTCGCTGGAAGCTGTAATAATTTCACCTTCAGCATTTAAAGCGGCTGCAAAAACAGTTGTAGAAACTTTGTTGCTACCATCTTTTTCAGCAGTAGCGTGTGAACAAACCTGTTCGGTATAAGCGGATACTTTAAGAGTATCGTCAGCGGTAACAGTAGAATCTGTAGCAGCGTTATATGCCTTTTCAATGGCACCAACAAATTCGTTAATCTTAATAGTGCAGCCGGCATTTTGAACA
Organism: Acutalibacteraceae bacterium; assembly: GCA_045536615.1. Taxonomy (GTDB): domain Bacteria; phylum Bacillota; class Clostridia; order Oscillospirales; family Acutalibacteraceae; genus UBA737. Next base: position 395 of record JAZSNW010000088.1, read on the forward strand.
TCGCTGTTGCCTTTGTCGCCTTCAGCAACCAATGCTTTAACTTCGTCAAGAGTTTTGCCTGCAACAACAGTTTCAAAAGCGTCAACCTGTTCAAACCATTCTTTCTTCGCACCGCCATAGGTTACCATATTGTAATCCTTGCCGGCTTCGTATTTGGTTTTAAAGCTTGGATTTGCAGATGTTTTGCCATCCTTATCAAATACGATAGAGTTGCTCATAGTGTCGAGTTGACAAGCAACGATTTTGCCGTCAGCATCAACTGTTACAGCAGCAAATGTAATATCAACCTTGCCGGTACCTTCTTTGTCGGCAGTAGCATCGGTTGTAGTGGGAGTGCTCACATAAACGCCTGCGCCAAATTTCAAGGTGGCATTTTTATTGCCGCAACCAGCCATCAAGAACATTGACACAATTAAAAGTGCTACAAGGGTCATTGATAAAAACTTTTTCATAATTTTTCTCCTAAAAAATATTTTTTATGTGTACGCAGTAATTTTACAATAATATACCATTTTTGTCAATTACTAATGAAATTTTGAGGGAAACTTCTTAATTAAAAGTGCACCGCAAAGTCCCACAAAAATACCTGCAATTATGCCCGAAAAAATAAGAGCTATAAGATAGAAACCAAGCTCACTGCTGTCAAGCAGCAGCATTGCCATTAAAATTTGACCTATATTGTGTGCGACTGCACCCGCTATGCTTACCCCGACCGTAGATAACAAGTTTAAACGGCGAAGTAAAATCATAATAAAAAGACTTAAAACTGCGCCCGCTAAGCTGTATAAGAATGCCATTGCATTGCTGAAAAGCATAGTTACAAGCGCAATTCTGATTAAGGACACCAAAATGGCAGAAGTAACATTTTTTCGGTAAAGCAAAAACACAATTATTATATTTGGCAACCCCATTTTTATACCGGGGAGTGACGGAAAAAGCGGGGGAATCAAAAGCTCAACATACGCCAAAATAATCGCAAGTGCTGTAAATATACCCGTAAAGGTAATTGTTTTAATTTTATTATTCATAAACAATACCTCATTTAAGTTACCGCATCGGGCGCATCGGTTTTGTCGCTTTTTATAACTGTAACAACAACACGGTTGGGAAGACATACAATACTTTCACCATCGCGAAAAATCGCCCTATGTTCAGCGCAAATTTTGTCGGGGCAGGTGGCAGTTTCAATAAACGCCTTGCCGTCTTTAATAATTAAGCGGTTAAGCTGTTTATTATTGCCGGTATAGATATTTACTTCTTTGTTTTCCGATAAAGAATAGGTGGCGTAGGGTTTACCGTTAACCGTTACCTTTACGGCATCACCGGTTGCACGAAAAAAGAACAGATATATACCGTAGGCAATGGCAAAAAGCAGTAATACAGTAACTAAAATTATATCATTTCGCACATGACGTTTGTTAGTGGTTTTTTGCTTTTCCATATTAGGTAAGTAATTCCTGACATTCAATATTAGAAGGAATATTTGCAAAGAAGATTGATTTTAAGCAACCTGTTGGGCATTCCTTAACACAAGCGCCGCAGTTAGTGCATTTGGCATAGTCAATAACTGCTAAATTATCTTTAACGGTTATAGCGCCGTTATTACAAGTTTTTTCGCATTTTTTACAACCTATACATGCGTTTTTACATGCTTTGCGGGCATCGGCACCTTTTTGTTTGTTATTGCACATTACAACGGTGGAAGTTTCTTGTGGGAGCATTTTAATGATATGCTTGGGACATACATTAGCACATACACCGCAACCAAGACAAAGGGCAGTGTTTACATGGGCAATGCCGTCTACAACGCAAATTGCTTTTGAAGGACAAGCAAATGCACAGTCGCCAAGACCCAAACAACCGAAATGACAGCTATTATTGCCGCCATAAATCATAGATGCGGCTTTGCAGGTGTTTACACCCTCGTATTGCGCTTTTTTAGTTGTGGCCTCACAATTACCGTTACAGGCAACAAAGGCAACTACGTCCTTAAAGGGTTCGGCCTCAATTCCAAGAATATTGCCAATTTCATCGGCAACATTTTGGGCACCAGGTATACAAAGACTGGGGCTCACACCGCCGTTTGCCAAGGCATCGGCATAATCGTCACAGCCCTTATAACCGCAAGCACCGCAGTTTATACCGGGAAGACACTCCCTAATTTGTGCTTTGAGTGGGTTTTCTTTAACTGCAAAAAAGTGTGAAAACAAAGAAAGTAAAACACCCGCAATTAAAGCCACTAAAAGCATTAAAATAAATGCAAATAAAATTTCCATATTTTAACCTCTTGTTTTTAAGCAAAGATATTTTCAACAACACCGACAAAGCCCATAAACGCTAACGAAATGAAGCAAGCGGCAATCAAAGTGGTAGCCAAGCCCTTAAATGGTGCGGGTATATTGCTTTCATCAATTTGTGAGCGAAGACCTGAAAACAATACCATAGCAAGTAAGAAACCAAGACCGCAACCGAGAGAGCTTACCATTGACTGAATAAAATTATATCCATCATTGATGTTGTTAATTGTAACACCAAGAACAGCACAGTTTGTTGTGATTAAAGGCAAGTAAACACCTAAACCGTTATACAAGGCAGGTGAAAATTTCTTTAAAAACAATTCCAACATTTGCACAAGGGTTGCGATTATAAGAATAAACACGATATTTTGCAAATAGCCAAGACCAAGCTTGTTAAGCACCAAATACTGAATAGGCCAGGTTACTGCGGTGGCAATGAGCATAACTATTGTAACAGCAATGCCCATACCTGTTGCTTGATTGATTTTTTTGGACACGCCCAAAAATGGACAAATTCCCAAGAAACGGTTGAGAACATAATTGTCAACAAAAACCGATGAAAGTAAGATGATTATAAGGGTTTTAAACATATCCATTATGCATTCTCTCCTTTCTTGGCACAGGTTTCAATCGTGCAGGTAGCAGCATTGGGGCAACCCTGACACGAGAAGGAGGTTTTGGCAGGTGCTTTGCCCTTTGTGATTACATAAATCAAAGCGATGAGCAAGCCATAAACCAAAAGTCCGCCCGGTGCTTTGGTAAAGAATTCAATCTTATAATCCTGCATAAAGGGGATTGCAATGCCCGCAAAGGAAGCGGCACCAAACACCTCGCGAATTGTAGCCATAGCGCAAAGGGAAAGTGTAAAGCCAATACCCATGCCCAAGCCGTCAAGCGCTGATTTAACCACAGGGCTTTTGTTTGCAAACATTTCGGCACGGCCAAGAATGATGCAGTTGACCGTAATTAAATCAAGATAAACGCCAAGTGTTGCGTAAAGCGAGGGTAAAAATGCTTGAATTAAAAGCTTAACTATGGTAACAAAGCCCGCAATAATTACGATATAGCAGGGAATACGCATAGAGTCGGGGATTATTTTGCGAAGTAAAGAAATAAATATATTCGAGCAAAGCAAAACGCACAAAGCAGCAATACCCATACCAAAGGCACCGTCGACTGTATTGGTGGTAGCCAAAGTGGGACAAGTGCCGAGAATAAGCACAAGCACGGGGTTTTCTTTAATTATGCCGTTAAGAAACACAGATAAATTGTTGTTCTTTTCCATAATTATTTGCCCCCTTTCAAAACTCTTACTGCCTCAAAGGCGCGTTCAATTGCTTGTTTATATCCGTCGGTAGTAAGTGTTGCACCGCCAATGGCATCAATTTCGGTGTAGTTATCTTTTGTTTTACCGTCAAACTGACCATAGAATTTTTCATCTGCACAAGCATCGCCCAAACCGTTGGTTTCAGCTTGTGAAACGGTGATACAGTCGATTATCTTACCATCTTTAGAAATTGCAACTTTAACGATTATATATTCACCTGATGCAGGGTGATACTCGTTACCGCCTTTAATGCCGTAACCCGCACCCTTTGTTTCAATAACAAAGTTGCCGCTTGCGGTTTTTTGTGCCGAAATTACAAAATCAGCGATAGCGGGATATTTTTTGAAATTAACATCTTTAAGTGTAGAGGCCTTAATCTTTGCAACAGCATTGGTTACAACATCGGGGTTTTCGACACCTTCGGTGATTACTACACCTGATGCATCAACACCGATAAACTGTTCGCCAATAACACAAACATAACCTGCATTGTTTTCGGCAACATAAACGGCATCTATACCGTCAAGCACTTCAACAAGGAACAGTTTTTGGAATTTCTTTTCGCCTTGTGGTAAAGCGGTATTAAGATTATCGGCTAAAATTTCTTCTTCGGAACGGATATCAACCGAGCCGCCACCCAAAATGATAACAGCGTTAAGCGCATCCTTAATTGCGTTTTTATATGCCGCGGTTGTTTTGGTAGCACCGCCAATGGTGTCTACCGCATCGACTGCTGCGGCATCCTTATCCTTAAAGCTGTCACCATAGGTTTTTTCTTTGCCAAGTGTTTCGTTTGAAGATAAGCACTTAGCACCTGTAACCTTACCATCGGCTGTAACACCGCACATAATCACCATATCCGAACCATAGCCGGTGGTGGTAAGTTTTATAACAAAGCCATTGCCTGCGGTTTCTTTATAAACTTCTGTGACGGTTGAAGGAAGGGTAAAACCACTAATGTCGGTTAATTCAAATCCGGTTCCGTCGGGCATAACTTCAAGCAATGCCGCGTTGGCAGAGGCGTTTTGATTTTTTGCAATAATGGGTGCCGTAATATGGTTAGTCATTGCAAGTAAAGATGCAATCACAACGCATATACAAACCAATACTGCAGTATTTTTAATGTTTTTAATCATTATTTAACTGCCTCCTGTGTTCCGAATACCTTGCGTCTTGTCCATTTGTCGATATAAGGAGCCAAGATATTCATAAATAAAATAGCAAACGACACACCTTCGGGATAACTTCCGTAATAACGAATTAAGCAGGTAAGTAAACCGGCTCCTGCGGCAAAAATCACTTTGCCCCAAGGTGTAGCGGGAGATGTGACATAATCGGTTGCCATAAAAATAGCACCAATAAACAAACCGCCAGATAAAATAAGTGAAAGGGCAGAAACAGCGTCAAAACCTTTAAAGAAGAAAGAGAAAATAAACGCGGTTGCGATAAACACAACAGGGATGTGCCAAGTGATAACCTTTCTAATTAAAAGGTAAACACCGCCAATAATAAGAGCAAGTGTACAGGTTTCACCAATAGCGCCGCCGTAATTACCAAGGAAAAGGGTGATTAAAGTAGGCATTTTTTCGGCTGAAAGGGGAGTAGCGCCTGCAACGGTGTCAACTGGAAAAGCTGCAACCGCCATAGAGCCAAATGCCACCAACATAAACACACGCGCGGTAATTGCAGGGTTTACAAGGTTGGCACCTATTCCGCCGAAGAGACATTTTACGATAACAATAGCAAACAGCGAGCCTACCGCACACTGCCATAAGGGAATATCAACGGGAAGATTGAGAGCAAGAAGAAGCCCCGTAACAGCAGCTGATAAATCCCCTACCGTCTGTTCTTTTTTGATAATGAGGTTAAAAATTGCTTCAAAACCCACACAGCATACAACACATATTGCAATTACCAGTAATGCACGCCAACCGAAAATAACCGTACCGGCAATAGCAGCAGGAAGTAAGGATATCAGAACATCAGCCATAATACCGGTGGTGGATTTTCCGCTGTGGATATGAGGAGAAATCATTAATTTAGTAAGAGCACTCATTATTTACTGCCCTCCTTTGCAGCTTTATCCGCTAATAATTTTTTAGAAAGCTTGTTAATCTGTACAAGGGGACGGTTTGCAGGACATACGAAGCTACAGCAACCGCACTCCATACAGGAAGTAACTGAAAGATCCCGGAGGTCGTCCGTGTCTTCCTTTGCATAAGCCTCAGCAATATTTACCGGAGCAAGACTGAAGGGACATGTGTTTACACAGGCACCGCAGCGTATACATGCAGTAGTCTTAGGAAGCTTTGCTTCTTTTGCGGAAAGAGCAAGCACTGCACCCAGTTTAACGGAAAAACCATCTGCGCGAAGTGTCTTGACGAACTGAAAAGCCTGTAAAAAAACAGGGG
>JAZSNW010000010.1:0-4805 GCA_045536615.1 Acutalibacteraceae bacterium
TGAAATTTACGGCAGTAAAACCTATAAAGATTTACGCAAACAAATTAAAGAATTTGCAAAAGAAAAGGGAGTAAGGGTTTCGTTTTTTCAGTCAAACTGCGAGGGCGATTTGGTGACCGCTATTCAAAAAACATATAAAAAATATGACGGCATTGTTATAAACCCGGGGGCATATACTCATACAAGCATTGCCCTTTTAGATGCGGTAAAAGCTGTTTCGGTGCCAACGGTTGAGGTGCATATTTCGGATGTATCAAGTCGCGAGGATTTTCGAAAATTTAGCTATATTCGTGCCGCTTGTATCGGTACAATTAGCGGTAAGGGCTTTGACGGATACAACGATGCAATTAACCTTTTAATCAGTAACAGAAGTGATAAATAATGATAGTTAGAATTACACCATCCTCTGCCGCAGGGCGAGTTAAAGCGCCGCCCTCGAAAAGTATGGCGCACCGACTTTTAATTTGCGGTGCGCTTTCAAATAAAAGTATAATAAGCGGTGTTGCTTTTTCAGACGATATAAAGGCAACGCTTTCTTGCCTTGATGCCTTGGGGGCTGAAATAAGCGTAGAAAATGATACCGTTACTATCGGCGGCATTGATATCAGTAATCCGCCTAAAAGCAGTAGCTTATTCTGTAACGAAAGCGGCAATACTTTAAGGTTTTTAATACCGCTTTGTCTACTTTTTGGCAGTCCCTTTACAATAAACGGAACAGCCCGCCTTTTTGAACGCTCACTTTCAGTTTATGAGGAAATTTGCAAAAATCAGAGCATTTTATTTAAACAAGACAAAGCATCACTTTCTCTTGACGGAGGTTTAAAGGCGGGCAAATACACCGTGCGCGGCGATGTTTCAAGCCAGTTTATAAGCGGTTTAATGTTTGCGTTGCCACTTTTACCTCAGGACAGCATTATCGAAATTACAAACGGGCTGGAAAGTGGCTCTTACCTTAATTTAACCATTAAAGCACTTGCTGATTTTGGCGTTAGAATTACCCGTTATGATGAACGCACTTTTTATATCAAAGGCGGTCAAACCTTTAAAAACCGCAATTTAAAGGTTGAAGGCGACTATTCAAACGCCGCTTTTTTTGAAGCGTTTAATTTAATTGGCGGTAATGTTGCAGTTTCCAATCTTTTAAAGACAAGTGCGCAAGGGGACAGGGTCTATAAACAAATGATGAGCGAAATCGAAAACGGCTCTCCTGTGCTTGATATAAGTGACTGTCCCGATTTAGCACCCATAATGATTACTATGGCGGCGATGAAGAATGGTGCGAAATTTGTTGGCACACACCGCCTTAAAATTAAAGAAAGCGACCGCGGTACCGCAATGGCAGAGGAGCTTTTAAAATTTGGCGCCAAGGTGCAGGTTAAAGAAAACGAAATAATAGTAAAAAGGTGTGAATTACACGCGCCCACAGTTCCGCTTTCATCTCATAATGACCACCGAATTGCAATGGCACTTTCGGTTATATGCAGTGTATATGGCGGTGAAATTTACGGTGCAGAGGCGGTAAACAAAAGTTTCCCCGACTTTTTTGCTCGCCTTAATTCACTTGGCATTAAAACTGAGGTTGTGAATTTAAATGAAGCTTAGTAAAGAATTGAATATTTTAATTGTCGGCCTTGGACTTTTGGGTGGCAGCTATGCCAAAGTATTAAAGAAAAAAGGCTTTAAGGTTTCGGCTGTAACCAAAAATCAAGAGGATATTGATTTTGCGCTTAATGAGGGAATAATTGATGAGGGCACAATAGAGCTTGATTCAAGAATGATAGGTAAAGCCGATTTGGTTATCTTTGCGCTTTATCCGCATATATTTGTTGAATGGATTGAAAAGAATCAGTCCCTTTTAAAAAGTGGTGCAATAATTACTGATGTCACAGGTGTAAAGGGCAGTATTGTTTATAAAATTCAAGATATTCTAAGGCCTGATGTTGAATTTATTGCTGCGCACCCAATGGCAGGCCGTGAAATGAGCGGTGTCAGACATTGTGGCGGTGTTGATTTTGTTGAAGCCAACTATATCGTTGTTCCAACCGATAAAAACACCCATAAGGCGATTGAACTTTGCTGTGATCTTGGCGAGAGCTTGGGCTTTAAGCGTGTGGCTGAGCTTTCGGTTGAAAGCCACGATAAAATGATTGCATTTTTGTCACAGTTGACTCACTGTATAGCCGTGTCGCTTATGTGCTGTAATAATATTTCGGGTATGGAATATTACACGGGTGACTCTTTTAGAGATTTAACCCGAATCGCCCAAATTAACGATGAAATGTGGAGCGAACTTTTCTTAAACAATAAGGATTATTTGCTTAATGAAATGGAATGCTTTAGAAAATCGTTTGACGAATTATATGATAAAATTAAAGCAGAAGACAGGGAAGGAATGCGTGAAATGATGCGCCTTTCCACCTACCGTCGAAAGAGGTTCGATAAAAAATGAGTTTAGATTTTAAAAGAAAATTACCAATACCGCAGCAAATTAAAACACGGTATCCCATAACCGATGATTTGGCTAAAATCAAGGCCGAAAGAGATGCCGAAATTGAAGCAATATTCGAGGGTAAAAGTGATAAATTTATCCTTATAATCGGGCCCTGCTCGGCTGACAGTAAGGAAAGTGTGCTTGATTATATCGGTCGTCTTAAAAATGTTGCGGATGAAGTAAAGGATAAAATTTTAATTATCCCAAGAATTTATACCAACAAGCCCCGCACCACAGGGGATGGATATAAAGGTATGCTTCACCAGCCCGACCCCGATAAAACCCCCGATATGTTAGAGGGTATTTTGGCTATACGCGATTTGCATATGTCTGCCCTTAAAGATTACGGCTTTACTTGTGCGGATGAAATGCTTTATCCGGATAATTACCGTTATCTTTCGGACCTTTTATCTTATGTTGCTGTTGGTGCGCGTTCGGTTGAAAATCAGCAACACCGTTTGACAGCAAGCGGTATTCCCGTACCCGTTGGTATGAAAAACCCCACAAGCGGTGACTTGTCGGTTATGATGAATTCTATTACCGCTGCACAACATTCACACACCTTTATTTATCGCGGGTGGGAGGTTGAAAGCACAGGTAACCCGTTGGCTCACGCTATTATGCGCGGTTATATTGATTATACCGGGAAATATATTTCTAATTACCATTATGAAGATTTGCAAAACCTTTATAATCTTTATGCCAAAACTGACCTTTTAAACCCTGCGGCTATTATTGACTGCAACCACGCAAATTCGGGCAAACAATATCTTGAACAGGTGCGAATTGCCAATGACGTTATTTACAGCCGCAACCATAACCAGGATATTAAAAATATGGTTAAAGGCCTTATGATTGAAAGCTATATTGAAGACGGTGCCCAAAAAATAGGAGAGCATTGCTATGGAAAATCAATCACCGATCCCTGCCTTGGTTTTGAAAAAAGCAAGGATTTAATTTATAAAATTGCTGACACTTTAAAATAAAAAAATGACCGATTTAAAATCGGTCATTTTTTTATTTGTATTTGTAAGTTCTTTAATCCTTTATCTCGTTTGTTTCTTTTGCTTTTTGTGTTTTAATGGCGCTATCTTTTTCTTCGGCTTTAATTTCCCAATGAATAATAAATGCCAACAAAGCACGAATTAAAATTACCACACCTAAAATGGAAAGCTCTTCCAAATTGTGAACGATAACAGTTTTAATAATTTCGGCGCCCATTTTAAATTCAAGCGCCAACGAAAGTGCTTTGCCTAAATCAACCACCACATGAAATGGTTTTTTATTTTTAAGGCATTTTACAAGAAGCACTAACGCACGGATAGAACCTATAACTATAATTAGAATACCGATAAGCTCTAAAGTATATACTGCAAGCTCTGAAAAACGATATAAAAAGTCTTTATAATGCGATAAAAAGTTTTCTAACATAAAGTAAACTTCTTTCTATTTTTTAATATACTTATTCCAACCTGACGACACGGTAATATTGCCGTCAACGCTTACCCACATTGCCTCAACCTCTTTCAAATCCTCAATTAAGTTTTTCCCTTTTTCAAGAGGCATACAAAAAATTGCGGTAGAAAGTGCATCGCCAAGACCTGAATCTTTACAAAGGATAGAAACCGATGTAAATTCGGTGGCGGGCATTTGTGTTTGTGGGTGGATTATGTGATGATAACGCTTACCGTCTACTGTGTAATAACGCTGATATGAACCGCTTGTCACAATAGATTTATCAGATATCTCCATATATGCCAAATAATCGTCTTTGTCGGCGTTTTCAATTCCGACAAGCCAATCGCTTCCGTCGGGTTTTGGACCTATTGCACGCACATTTCCGCCAATATTTAGCAGATACCCCGTAACACCATTTTCTTCAAGATAAAGGGCAATTTGTTCGGTTGCATAGCCCTTTGCAACGGCACCGACATCAAGCTTCATTAACGGGTCGGTTAATGTTACGGTTAAGTTTTCCTCATCAATTAAAACCTTGTTAATGTCAGTGTGCTTTGCGGCCTCTAAAAGCTGGGCCATAGGGGGCAGGGATGCATTTTCGGGGTTATCCTTACCGATTGCGCGATAGTCGTGCCATAAGGATAAAACACTGCCCATTGCAATATTAAGCATACCGTCGGTTTTATTGTACATTTCCTTTGCATAAAGCAGCATATCAATAATTCGGCGGTCAACCTTTACAGTGCGGTGAGCACCATCTTTAACCTCGTTTATGGTGCAAAGATTTTCCAACCCTTCAAAGCGGTGGTAAATTGTGTATAATTTGTGATATTCGGCAAGTCGGATCGTAGCCATG
>JAZSNW010000106.1:0-6952 GCA_045536615.1 Acutalibacteraceae bacterium
TGCGTCTTTGTATCATTAGCAATATTTGTGGGAGTTTTTTGGTTTCTTCACCCCACTCATTATAAATTTAACGACCGTTTTATTATTGGAAACACAAAAGAAAATATTATAGAAAAATATGGCGAATTTGCTTATAGTAAATACGATGAAAACGGCGTAAATCTATATGCAGAATATGTGGCAAGTCATTACAATTATCCCACTTATTTGAATGGTCTTACAAGAAAGTGGTATGTGATAGAATTTGAAGACGGTATTGCAGTGGATGTTAGAATTCGCGAAGGTGAATATATACAAGATTCTTATTAAAAAAGGAAAATTATTGAAGCATCAGGACAGTGATTGATATGAGTTTTTTAATGGATTTTATAATTGGAAAAGTTCAGCATTATAATCATAAGAAATACTGGAAAATGAGGGACTATGTTACAAAATCGGGGAGGTTGCGTCTTTTAAAAATTTGGTATTTATATCGAATAAAGTCTATGGATGCGTATAATTGTGCATCTTTTGGAACACAGCTTCATAAAAGTGCTTATTTCAAAACTCCGCCACATTTACCACATGGTCCACGTGGTATTTTTGTGTCGTTGGCTGCTGAAATAGGTGAGAATGCAACAATTTTTCAACAGGTAACTATCGGAGACGCTAATGGTGGGGCACCCAAAATTGGTGATAATGTATTTATTGGCGCAGGAGCAAAAATAATTGGTGGAATTACTGTTGGCAATAATGTTAAAATTGGCGCAAATTGCGTTGTTTTTGAGGATATACCCGATAACGCAACTGTTGTTTTGCCGCGTCCCCGCGTAATAATTAAATAACAAATTTTTACAAGTTGACTTTCTATAATTTTAGTGATATAATTATTATATATAGAAATGCCTTGATGAAGAAAAGTAACTTTTTTGATTTTTTAAAGAGAGCCGACGATGGTGGAAATGCGGTAAATAGAAAAAGTGAAGAACACTTCGAAGCAGCAAACTGAAAAACTTTTGTTTAGTAGGGGCGCCGTTATTGATGCGTTAAATCAAGTTAAAGGGACCTTTTTAAAAGGTAATTTAGGTGGCACCGCGGATACTGCGTCTATTCGTCCTAATGTTTTAGGATGAATGGGCGCTATTTTTATTTTTTGTGGAGTGAATTTAATGAAACACATTGACATTTATGAAATTTTTGAAAAAAAGGAACTTTTAAATAGCGAAGTTACTGTTTGCGGTTGGGTGCGTACCTCCCGCGACTCTAAAAATATGGCTTTTATTGAACTTAACGACGGTACAACCTTAAAGCATTTGCAAATTGTTATTGATAAAGCCGTTATGACTGACATTTCTGATTTTATGAGATTGGGCACATCTTTAAAGGTTGTGGGCACACTTGTAAAGTCTGCTGTTGCGGTTGATTCGGTTGAAATTAACGCAACCGCTATTGAAGTTTTGGGTGACTGTCCGCTTGAATATCCTTTACAAAAAAAGCGCCACACTCTTGAATATCTGCGCACAATTCCGCACCTTCGTGTTAGAACAAATACCTTTAACGCTGTTTTGCGTGTAAGAAGTGTTGTGTCGGCCGCTGTGCACGAATTTTTCCAAGCTCGTCGCTTTACCTATATTCACACGCCTTTAATCACTGCCTCTGACTGTGAGGGTGCAGGTGAAATGTTTAAGGTAACCACCATCGGTTTTTCTAATGATTATAAAACCGAAGAAGAATATAACGCAGATGATTTCTTTGGCAGAAGTGCCGCTTTATCAGTTTCAGGTCAGCTTGAAGGCGAGGTTGCCGCAATGGCACTTGGTAAGATTTACACCTTTGGTCCATCCTTCCGCGCTGAAAAGAGTAATACCCAACGCCATGTTGCTGAATTTTGGCATGTTGAGCCCGAAGTTGCTTTTGCTGAACTTCCCGATATTATTGAAATTGCCGAAGAAATGATTAAATATATCATTAAATCAGTTTTGGAAAAATGCCCCGATGAAATGAAATTCTTTGACGCACATTTTGAAAAGGGCTTAATTGAAAAGCTTAACGGTGTTGTTAATAATGATTTTGCTATTATGACCTATACTGAAGCCATTGAAGTTCTTAAAAATTCGGGCAAGGATTTTCAATATCCTGTTGAATGGGGTTGCGATTTGCAAACCGAACATGAAAGATATATTTCCGAGGAAATTTGCAAACGCCCTGTTTTCCTTACAAATTATCCCAAGGAAATTAAATCTTTTTATATGAAGCAAAATGCCGACGGTAAAACCGTTGCCGCTACCGACCTTTTGGTGCCGGGTGTTGGCGAAATTATTGGTTGCAGCGAGCGTGAGGCAGATTTAGAAAAATTGCTTGACGCTATGGAAAAACGCGGTATGAGCATTGAAGAATACGAGCATTATATTGCTCTTCGCCGTTTTGGTTCGGTGCCACACAGCGGCTTTGGTCTTGGTCTTGAAAGAATTATAATGTATGTTACAGGTGTTCAAAATATCCGTGACGTAATTTTATACCCAAGAACTGTTGGAAATATTTATTAAAGGTTTTGATTTTTTATGACAAAATATGTTTCAAAGCTTAATGAGTTTGACACGCAAAATGCCATAGCTCTAATAAAAGACACTTTCACGCGTGAGCTTTGCAATTCACTTGATTTATCCCGTGTTTCAGCGCCGCTTTTTGTTAAGCACGCAAGTGGTCTTAATGATGATTTAAACGGCGTTGAAAGACCTGTTTCTTTCGACATTTTAGAAACCGGGGAAATTGCCGAGGTTGTGCACAGTCTTGCAAAGTGGAAGCGCATGGCACTTTTAAAATACGGCTTTCCGCTTCATACTGGTCTTTATACCGATATGAATGCCATTCGCCGTGATGAAGAATGTGACGCCATTCACTCGCTCTATGTTGACCAATGGGACTGGGAAAAAATCATTACAGCGGAAGACCGCAATGTTGAATATTTAAAAGCAACCGTTCGCAGTATTTACGGCGCACTTTTACGCACACTCGATGTTGTAAAGGCGAAATATCCCGTATTAAATCCTGAACTTCCAAAGCAAATTGCTTTTGTTACCACACAGGAATTAGAGGATAAGTATCCTGACAAAACAGGTAAGGAAAGGGAATATGAAGCCGCAAAGGAGTACGGCGCTGTTTTTATTATGCAAATCGGTTGTCGTTTAAAATCGGGCGAAAAGCACGATGGCAGAGCGCCTGACTATGATGATTGGTCACTGAACGGTGACATAATTTTACATAACAAGGTTTTGGATATTCCTTTTGAAATTTCCTCAATGGGTATTCGTGTTGACCGTGATTCTTTACTTTCGCAATTAAAGGCGGAAGGCAAGGAAGAACGCCTAAATTATGAATTCCACCAAATGCTTTTAAATGGTGCATTACCGCTGACAGTCGGCGGTGGTATCGGTCAATCACGACTTTGTATGTTTTTGCTTGAAAAAGCGCATGTAGGCGAAGTACAAGTTTCAATTTGGCCCGAAAAAGAAATTTCAAAATGCAAGGCAATTGGTATTAACCTATTATAAAAAGAATAGTGAAGGTTTTAAAAAATGAATAAGAGAATTGTAAATTTGTTTACAAATATATTTTATGATATGCTTGTGGCAGTTTTATCAACAATAGTTACTTTCTCCGTATTTGAAAATCAATATGAAACTTATCATATAGCAAAAGTTTTCTTTATAACGCTTTTACCTATTGTTACGGTATTCTTTCTCTATGTTTTTAAAATTTATTATGTTTTATGGGCTTCTTCGGGATTTTTTGAATCTGTAAAAATTGCAATTGCATTGTTTTTGGGTGTTTTCACTGCTGAAATTGCAACTGTTGCAGTTTTTAGAAGTAAGTTTCACCTTGATATTCCGCTTTTAATTATAAATTATTTCTTCATACTAATACTTATTTTGGTTCAGCGTTTTGGTTTAAAGTATATTTTAACTTATAAAAACGCAAGCGAAAAGAAAGGGCCAATTGACGGTAATATTATGATTATCGGCGCGGGTAGCGCAGGGCAAGCACTTATCAAAGAATTGACATATCATAAAGAAATTAAGGTTGCTTGCATTATTGATGACGATAAATCTTTACACGGTCAGTATTGTTATGGTGCTTTAATTGTGGGCGGCAAGGAAAAGATTATTGAATCGGCCGAAAAGTATAAAGTTGACCATATAATTTTTGCAATTCCAACCTGCCCTTATGAAAAGCGTGTGGAAATTTTAAATATTTGTCAAGCAACAAAATGCAAACTTAAAATTTTACCGCCACTTTATGAACTTCGCGATGTTAACGAATTTAAAAGCCAAATTCGTAATGTTGAAATTGAAGACTTGCTTGGAAGACCACCTATTAAAATTGATGTTGAAAAGGTTGCCGCTTATCTTAATGATAAAGTTGTTTTAGTAACCGGTGGTGGCGGAACAATCGGTAGTGAATTATGCCGACAAATTGCTTCGCAAAAGCCAAAGCAACTTATTATTTTTGATGTTTATGAAAATAATGCTTATGAAATTCAAAACGAATTAAAATATAATTTTCCTGAACTTAATTTAATTACCTTAATCGGTTCGGTTCGTGATAGCAGACGTATGGATTATTTGTTCCGTACATATAAACCGCAAATTGTTTATCATGCGGCGGCTCATAAGCATGTTCCTTTAATGGAGGACAGTCCTAACGAATCGATTAAGAATAATGTTTTTGGCACATATAAAACAGTACAATGCGCGCACAAATACGGCGCTGAAAAATTTGTTTTAATTTCAACCGATAAAGCAGTTAACCCGACAAATATAATGGGTGCAAGTAAACGAATTTGTGAAATGATTGTGCAAAGCTATGATAATCGTTCTAAAACCGAATTTGTTGCAGTTCGTTTCGGTAATGTACTCGGAAGTAATGGAAGCGTTATTCCTGTGTTTAAAAAGCAAATTGAACATGGCGGTCCTGTTACTGTTACACACCCAAATATTATTCGCTATTTTATGACTGTTCCCGAAGCCGTAAGCTTGGTTTTACAGGCAGGTGCTACTGCAAAGGGCGGCGAAATATTTGTGCTTGATATGGGTGAACCGGTTAAGATTTTGGACCTTGCTGAAAATCTTATTCGTTTATCGGGCTTTACACCTTATAAGGATATTCAAATTGAATTTACTGGTCTTCGCCCGGGTGAAAAACTTTATGAAGAACTTTTAATGAGCGAAGAGGGTTTAAAACAAACTGAAAATGAACTTATTCATATTGGTCGCCCAATAAGTTTTGATGAGGACGAATTGTTTGACACATTAGATATTATGGCCGGGCAAATGTATGATGAAGAGGCAAATATTTTATCGCTTGTTAAAAAAATCGTTCCAACTTACCAAATCCCATTAAATAAGCAATAATTTCAAATATTTTTTCAAAAAAGTGTTGATTTTTTGAACATTTTATGTTATTATAACTTGTACGTGAGTAAATGATAGGAGGTGTCATGATGCCCAACATTAAATCTGCTAAAAAGCGTGTACTTGTAAGCAAAGAAAATTATGAACATAACAAAGCATACCGTTCTGCTTTAAGAACCGCTGTTAAGAAGGCTGACGCTGCTATTGATGCAAAGTCTGACGATATGGCTGCTGTTGTAACTGCCGCTGTTAAGAAGATTGACCAAGCTGCTAACAAGGGTATTATCCATAAGAACAATGCAGCAAGAAAGAAATCTGCTTTAGTTACTCGTTATAATAAAGCAAATGCTTAATTTAAAAGAAATTTAACGCTACCATTTTGGGTAGCGTTTTTTCTTTTTTAGATATAAAAAAAGAAAGTTCCTTTTAAAGACACTTTCTTTTTAATTTTAGAATAAACCGGTAATCATACCATTTTCATCAACATCAATTTTTTCAGCTGCGGGCACTTTTGGTAGACCGGGCATTGTCATAATATCACCGGTTAATACAACGATAAAACCTGCACCTGCCGAAATTTTAACATTTTTAACGGTGATTTTAAAGTTTTCGGGTGCGCCAAGTTTTAAAGCATCGTCTGAAAAACTATATTGTGTTTTTGCAACACAAATGGGGCACTTATCAAATCCTAAAGCAGTTAACATATCGATTTGTTTTTTTGCTGACGGTGTAATTATTACACCGTCACCGCCATAAATTTTTTGTGTAACAGAGGTGATTTTTTCTTCAATAGTGGTGTCAAGTTCGTAAGAGAAGGTGAAATCGCCCTTTTCTTCTTCGCAAAGGCGTACAACTTCTTTTGCAAGTTCTTCGCCACCTTTACCGCCTTCTGCCCAAACATTTGAAAGCACAACATTTACACCAAGTTCTTTGCACTTTTCAATAATGAAATGAATTTCATTATCGGTGTCGGTTGGGAAGCGGTTTACTGCAACAACACAGGGGAGTTTATAAACATTTTTAATGTTTGAAACGTGGCGTAAAAGGTTTGGTATGCCTTTTTCAAGTGCAGCAAGGTCTTCATCACCTAATGCGGTTTTGGGAAGTCCACCGTGCATTTTAAGGGCACGTACGGTAGCAACCACAACAACAGCTGATGGAGTAAGACCTGCCATACGGCATTTAATGTCCAAAAACTTTTCAGCGCCAAGGTCAGCACCAAAGCCAGCTTCGGTAATGGCGTAATCAGCAAGTTTTAAAGCCATTTTTGTGGCGGTTACCGAGTTACAACCGTGTGCGATATTAGCAAAAGGACCGCCGTGAACAAGGGCAGGTGTACCCTCTAAGGTTTGCACTAAGTTTGGCTTAATAGCATCTTTTAAAAGTGCAGTCATAGCGCCTTGCGCTTTAATATCGGCACAGGTAACGGGTTTATCATCATAGGTATAACCCACAATAATTTTTGAAAGGCGTTCTTTAAGGTCGGTAATGTCACTTGCAAGGCATAAAACTGCCATAATTTCACTTGCAACTGTAATATCAAAGCCATCTTCACGGGGAAC
>JAZSNW010000118.1:0-2522 GCA_045536615.1 Acutalibacteraceae bacterium
TAGGACACATCCCAATATTTTCGGACGGTTTCTCGGTACCCTAAACGGTGTTCTCGCATATCCATTATAACACCTATTTTGAATTCTGCACTATAAACTTTATTCTTTCCACCTTTTTTACGCATAAAAAATATGCACCTCCAAAAGTGTCTAACTTTTGGGGTGCATATCATTTTCGGTGAGGATTTTTTCTTTTACTATTATGAAATTTTTTAATTTTTTGGCAATATTTTAGGCCTATACTTAAGCGACTATTCACTTGACAATATGCTATATATAAATTATAATTATTATGGATTATAATGTATATAAATTACGCAATAAAAAATTTTTCCATTTTTGCAAAAAGCATTTAAGAAAGGTAGAAAAATTATAATGGCTTTTTATCTTCATGGGACAAAGGTTCCACATAGAAAAAACACACTAAATAAACCAACTGTTCGCATCCCTTCCCCAAAAACAGTAACTATTCCAATGGCTATGCACATTGGCAAACCATCTATCCCCACCGTTAAGGTTGGTGATTTGGTTAAAATAGGTACAAAAATTGGTGAAGCCGACGGTTATATTTCCGCCCACACCTATTCAAGTGTTTCGGGCAGAGTTTTAAAACTTCAAGAATATTTGATGTTTAACGGTTCAACCTCTACCGCTGTGGTTATTGAATCCGACGGTAATATGGAATTGGACGAAAACTTAGCAGCCCCCGTTATAACTAACGGCAAAGATTTAGTTTCCGCAATTAAAGATGCAGGCATTGTCGGTCTTGGTGGTGCGGGCTTCCCCACCCATGTAAAATTTGATGTTGACCCAAGCCGTATTGAATACCTTATCATTAACGGTGCCGAATGTGAGCCACATGTCACAAGCGACTCGGTTACTATGATGACACGCGCTGATGATATGGCTTATGCCTTATCGGCCTTAAACCGTTATTTTGGCATTAACAATGTTATTATCGGCATCGAAAACAACAAAAAAGATGCTATTTCAAATATGCAGAAAATGGCCGAATCTTTAACCGACTTTTCCGTTTCGGTTAAAAGTTTGCCGCCTTTATATCCACAAGGCGGTGAAAAGGTGCTTGTTTACCACACCACAGGCCGTGTTATTCCCACAAACAAGCTTCCCATTGATGTTGGCTGCGTTGTAATTAACTGCACAACACTTGCAACCATCGGTTCTTACCTAAAAACAGGCATTCCGCTTGTTGAAAAGTGTGTAACTGTTGACGGTGGAGCGGTTAAAGATCCGCAAAATGTTATTGCACCAATCGGTACTGCCGTTGGTGATTTGTTTGATTTTTGCGGCGGTCTTTGTGAAGAGCCCGAAAAGCTTATCTATGGCGGTCCTATGATGGGTATAACCTTCCCGAATACTGACTCACCTGTGCTTAAAAACACCAACGCCGTTTTAGCACTTACTAAAAAAGAAGCAAGGTTGCCTAAAACTACCGCTTGTATCCGTTGCGGCGCATGTACAAACACCTGTCCTTTTGGACTTGCTCCCGCTTCCATTTCAAAAGCGTATGATAATAAAGATATTGAAGCACTTAAAGAATTGTCGGTTGACACCTGTATGGAATGTGGCTGTTGCAGCTTTGTATGCCCCGCAAACCGCCCATTAGTACAAAAGAACAAGTTAGCAAAACAACTTTTACGAGAAGAAAAAATGAAAGGAGAAAGCAAATAATGAGTTCGTTAACAAAACTTACCATTTCACCGCATATCCACAGCGGTCGCTCTACCGCGGGCATTATGCGTGATGTAATAATTGCTTTATTGCCCGCTACCGTTGCTGGTGTAATTATATTCGGCTTACGCGCCTTGGCAGTTATTGCTGTTTGCGTTGTATCCTGCGTTGGCTTTGAAGCGCTTTTTAATCTTATAACCAAAAAAGACCAAACAGTTGGCGATTTCTCTGCTGTTTTAACGGGTCTTTTACTTGCGCTTAATTTGCCCGCAAATATTCCGCTTTGGCAATGCGTTATAGGTTCGTTATTTGCAATTATTGTTGTTAAATGCTTGTTCGGCGGTCTTGGATATAACGTGGTTAACCCCGCGATTACAGCAAGAGTATTTATGGTTGTTGCATTTGTAAGTGTAAGCAAAGCAGCAGAGCCCATAACGCTCGATGCTATTACCGGAGCAACACCTCTTGCTCGCTTGGCTGCTGACGAATCAGTTTCTCTTACAAATCTTTTCTTTGGAACACACGGCGGAGCAATTGGTGAAACCTGCGTTCTTGCGTTGCTTTGGGGATTTGTTTATCTCCTTATCAGCCGCGTAATCACTTGGCATATTCCCGTGACCTTTGTTGGAAGCGTTTTCGTTCTTTCATTCCTGACAGAGAACTTTGACGCAATGAAGGCACTTTCACTCACACTTTCGGGCGGACTTCTTCTCGGAGCTATCTTTATGGCAACCGATTATGTAACAAGTCCTTCAACAGCTTGGGGTAAGGTAATCTTCGGTGTTGGATGCGGTCTTATTACATTCCTCATCAGATTTGCAGGTGCTCCC
>JAZSNW010000070.1:0-7591 GCA_045536615.1 Acutalibacteraceae bacterium
AATTACACCCTGGAAAAGACGATTTGACATTTTGAAAACACATCCTTGCACATTATAATAACAATTATATATTATTATAATACACAAAACTCTACCCTTTTTCAAGTATTATCTGCAAAATTGTTACAAAAAAATTACAAAACGCTCATTTGTATTATATTTTGAGAAGAAAAATAAAAAAACCTCGTTCAAAAGAACGAGGTTTTGGTGACCCGTACGAGATTCGAACTCGTGTTACCGCCGTGAAAGGGCGGTGTCTTAGGCCTCTTGACCAACGGGCCATTTATAAAAAAATGGTGGCTGTAATTGGATTCGAACCAATGACACTGCGGGTATGAACCGCATGCTCTAGCCAACTGAGCTATACAGCCATAACTTAAAGCGACTTGTATATTATAACGAACGAAAAGCCATTTGTCAAGTACTATTTTTTATTTTTTGCGGTTTTTTAAGTTTTATATATTGACACCAGTAAATTATATGCTATAATATAATAAAGTGTATCAAATGAAACACTTTTGGGGGGTGTTTATTCTTGAAATATGACGATTTTTTCTTGCTAAATGGTCTTGAAAAAACCGAAAAAGTTGAAATTGTTTCAAATTTTTCGCAACCCGTTTTGTTTAAAAAGGGCGATATTGTTTACAGCAACCAACAATTTTCAAACGCTATCGGCTACATTATAAAAGGTGTTGCGGTTGCAAAATCCGACAATCAAAACGAAACCCATTTAAAAAATTTTGAAAAAGGTATGTCCTTCGGGGCGGCGGCAGTTTTCGGCGGTGAAAAAAATTACATAAGCACTATCACCGCTAAAACCGATTTAGAAGTCTTGTTTGTTACCGAAAACGAACTTTTAAGCATTTTTGAAAAATACCCTAAAACCGCTGTTAATTACATCACTTTTTTATCCGAAAAGGTGCGTTTTTTAAATAAAAAATTGAATGTGGTTTCTTCAAGCGGAGCCGATAATACATTATATAAATACCTTACTTCCCAAATGGATAGCGATGGTGAAGTACAAATTCCCAAAAATATGACCCTGCTTTCAAAAACGCTTGGCATAAGCCGTGCATCCCTTTACCGCGCGTTAAATTCGCTTGAAATGCAAGGTTCTATTATAAAAAATATCAACAAAATAAAGGTGATTAAAAATGAAAAAAATTATTAGTTTTTTAATGGTGCTTTCTTTAATTTTCAGTTTTGCCGCTTGCAAAACAAATGAAATTGATTTGAAAGAAGTTTCTTGCAATATTTACGGTATTGCAGGCCCCACAGGCGTTGGTCTTGCCAACCTTATGGAAAAAGCTGAAAAAGGCGAAGGCAGTTTAAATTATAACATTGCCTTGGCTGCAAACAATGATGAAATAGTTGCAAAAATTAAAAACGGCGAAGCAGATATTGCTGCAGTTGCAACCAACCTTGCTTCAACCCTTTATACTGCAACAAACAGCGGCGTTCAGGTTTTGGCTATAAACACTTTGGGTGTTTTAAATGTTGTTACAAAAGGTTATGAAGTGGATTCTATCGACGGCCTTAAGGGTTTAACCATTTATTCAACCGGCCAAGGTGCAAACCCTGAATATATCATAAACGATATTCTTAAAAATTATAATCTTGAAGTTGGTAAAGATGTTAAAATTGAATTTGTAAGCCAACCCCAAGAACTTGTTGTGAAAATGAAAACAAATAAAAAAGCGGTTGTTGTGGCCCCACAACCTGTTGCAACAAATATTACCGCCAATGTTGAGGGTGCAGAAATTGTTATAGACCTTAACGATGAGTGGGATAAGTTCCACGAAGAAGCACTTACAATGGGATGCATTATTGTAAGAAAAGAATATGCTGAACAAAACCCCGAAGCCATTAAGGAATTCCTTAAAGAATATAAAGAATCTATTGACAAGACAAACAGCGATATTGACGGTACTGCCACACTTTGTGAAAAGTATAAGATTATTGCCCCCGCCGCAGTTGCTAAAAAGGCAATTCCAAATTGCAATGTTGTTTATCAAGATGGCGAAACCATGAAAACAAACCTTTCGGCATATCTTGACTTCCTCTTCAAACTCAATGCTAAAAGCGTTGGCGGTAAATTGCCGGCTGATGATTTTTATTACGGAGTAAACTGATTTGATAAAAAAAACATTAAAAGGCACTGCCATATTAACACTTTGGTTGTTAATATGGCATGTGACCGCCATAATTATAAATGATAATTTTCTAATACCTACCCCGCTTGAAACTTTAAAGGCATTGTTTGCCCTTTCTCAAACGTGGCAATTTTATCTTGCGGTTTTTAAGTCAATTTTCCGCATAATTATCGGCTTTATATTGGGCGTTACAGTCGGTTTTTTGGGCGGCATTGCCGCAAATAAGTTTTCGCTTTTTAACGATATAACCAAACCCGCTATGCAGGTTATAAGGGCTGTACCCGTGGCTTCGTTTATAATACTTGCTTTCTATTCTTTCGAAAGCAACGAAATGCCGATTTTTATTGCGTTTTTAATGGTATTGCCAATGATATGGTCAACAACTCAAACCGCCCTTTCGGGTATTGACGACAAATTTCTTGAACTTAGCAAGGTATATAAACTTTCATTTTCAAAAATTTTCTTTAAAATAAAATTGCCGTTTATAATGCCAACACTTCTCACCTCTTGCCTTACCGCGCTTGGTTTTGCGTGGAAGTCGGGCATTGCGGCCGAAGTAATCTGTCGCCCGCTAATTGCTTTGGGCACACTTTTAAATGACAATAAAAACTATTATGATATGCCCGCAGTGTTTGCAATTACTGTTGTGGTCGCCTTGCTTTCTATCATTTTAGAAATTGTTTTAAAACAAGTGGTTGGGAGGGTTTCAAATGCTAAAAATTAAAAACCTTTCCTTTTCCTTCGGCGAAAAGTTGATAATAAACAACTTCTCGCTCAACATTGAAAATGGTGAAAAAATTTGGCTGTCAGGTCCGTCAGGTTGCGGCAAAACCACACTTGTAAAACTTGTTTTAGGGCTTTTAAAAGCGCAAAAAGGTGAAATTGACCTGTCATATATGACACCGTCGGTTGTTTTTCAAGAAAACCGCCTTTTGCCCTTTTACACCGTTATGCAAAACATCGAACTTGTCGGCGGTGACAAACAAAAAGCCAAAGGAATTCTTTTGGCGCTTGGCATTGGGGAAACCGAAAATTCATACCCTCCTTCCCTTTCGGGCGGTATGAAGCGGCGTGCCGCTATTGCAAGGGCATTGTCCGTGCCTTTTGATATACTCATTTTGGATGAGGCATTTAACGGCATTGATGAAAAGAATTTAGAACTAACCATTAACTGCATAAAAGAATTTACACAAGATAAAACCGTTATTCTCATCACCCATAATCCCGAAGAAGCACGACTTTTTGGGGCTAAAAAAATTGAAATAAATAATTGACAGTATGTTATATTTATAATATAATTTAACCTTGGAAGTGATATTATGATTAACATAGCAATTTTGGGATACGGAAATTTAGGTCGCGGTGTTGAATGTGCAATTAAAAACACAAATGATATGAAGCTTTCATATGTGTTCACCCGCCGTTCACCCGAAACAGTTAAAATTTTAACCGAAAGTGCTACAGTTTGCCACATTGACGAACTTGTGGGTAAAAAAGACGAAATTGATGTTTTAATTATTTGCGGCGGCAGCGCAACCGATTTACCGGTCCAAACCCCCGAATATGTTAAATATTTTAATGTTATCGACAGTTTTGACACCCACGCAAAAATCCCCGAGCATTTTGAAAACGTTAACAAAAACGCAATTACAAGCGGTAAGATCGGTATTATATCGGTTGGGTGGGACCCGGGTATGTTTTCACTTAACCGCCTTTATGCAAACGCTGTGTTGCCAAACGGCCAAGATTATACATTTTGGGGCAAAGGCGTTAGCCAAGGCCATTCTGACGCAATAAGACGTATTGATGGCGTCATCGACGCCCGCCAATATACCGTTCCAGTTGATGAAGCAGTTGAAAGTGTAAGAAATGGCGAAAACCCAACACTTACAACCCGCCAAAAACACACCCGCGTTTGCTTTGTTGTGGCAGATGATAATGCTGACAAGGCGTTAATTGAAAAGCAAATCAAAGAAATGCCTAACTATTTCGCCGATTATGATACAACCGTGCACTTTATAACAATGGACAAAATGAAGCGTGAACATTCTTCCCTTCCACACGGCGGCTGTGTTATCAGAAGCGGCAAAACGGGCTGGGAGCTTGAAAACACCCATATTATTGAATACAGTTTAAAACTTGATTCAAACCCCGAATTTACAGCAAGCGTTTTGGTTGCTTATGCCCGCGCGGCATACCGCTTAAACCAAAAGGGTGAATATGGTTGCAAAACTGTTTTTGATATTCCACCTGCCCTTTTATCACCAAAAAGCAGCGCAGAAATTGTTAAAGAATTGCTTTAATATTAAAAAACACTTAGAGTTTAGCTCTAAGTGTTTTTTTGTTTATTATTTAACTTCGGGCAAGCCCTTAATACAAGTAAGTATTGTCACCACACCCGAAAGCGCACAAGCGCTTAAAAGACCTATCCAATCCACTTCTGTAATTCCAATTGTATTTGTGCCAATAAGCGCAAGTGCTGTTTCGGCCATAGTTTTAAGCGCGCGTATACCCGCCGCTTTAAGCCATTTTAAAATTTTTTCGTTTTTCATTATTTTACCCCCAAAATCTTTTTCCAAGTGTTTACACCAACACAGCCGTCCTGCTTTAAACCATTATTTTTTTGAAAAAGGATAACGGCATTTTTGGTGTCCTTACCGAATTTTCCGTCAACCTTAACGCCAACCGCTTTTTGCACAAGCTTTGTAAGGTATGGATATTTATAGCTAATTCGCTTTTTGCAAACAGCTTTTTTAGCAACGCCCTCACATTCGGCACCCCATTTTCCGTCAGCGCCGAATTTTGGAAATTCAAATCCGTCCAAAATTGCTGACACCTGCCATTCTCTAACGACATTAAAATCCGCTTTATTAAATTCCTTTTCGCCTTTAAGATATGGCGCCGGGTCGACAAATTCGTTATTGATTTTTATATCAAAATGGAGATGTGCGCCCGTTACATTACCGGTGGCGCCCATGTAACCGAGCACCTGCCCTTTTTTAACGGCTTGTCCCACCTTTACGGTGCGACTGCCCTTTTTCATATGTAAATATCGTGTATAGCAACTACCGTGGTTAAGTTCGACATATTCACCCGCTGATGATGAATATTTTGAAATTTTAACAATACCGTCAGCAAAAGCAACTATATAATCAAGGGTTGAGCCCTCGCCTACCAAATCAATGCCGTTGTGCATTTTTCGTGTGCCAAAAATGGTACGCATACCAAAGGGGCTTGTCACCTTGTGTTTTCCTTTTTTTAATACAGGGTTTTTACATTCCACTATTCACCCACCTCCTCGCCTGTGTCAGCATTGATTTCTGCGCCTTCAGGAAGTGAAGATACGGGCAAAATTTGTACAGTTGAAAAATCATAGGTCGCAACTAAAAATACAATAGTTGTATATGAATTTTCTTCGTGTTCAGGGCAGTGTATACACCAACCATCATTTGCTGTTATTAAATATGAGTTTGCCACCTGTCGAACATTACAATGTTCTATATTTGGTATTTCATAAACTAACATTATACTGCACTCCAATTTTTATTTGATATTTGTGTTAATTGCTCATCGGTTAAGTTTGCAAGCACAGTTGAGTGAAAATCTACTGATTTTGCGGTTTGCCCTGTTAAGTCTTTAAGACAACCGATAATATTGTTTATGCTTTCATCACTTAACAATGGACATCCCGAAAAACTTATATTGTTGCCAATAACACCTTCAAAGGTTATATTGACTAATGCCGAACATAAATTAAATGTTCTATCATAATTCGCTGTTTCAACTGTTATGATTTTTCGTATCGTGTGTAACGCAGTACAAGACGAAAACCACATTGTCATTCCAGGAGCATACATTTTTGTAATGTCAAGCACAGGTATAATTGTTAAATTTTTCGCATAGTTAAATACGCTCGAACCCGTTGCACCCTCTAAGAAGATAAGTTTTTTATCGCCTAATGCTTTTTCCAAATCGGTAATATTACTATAAGTAAACATACTGTTTACTTCTTTTGCAGTAATATCATACTTCGGCTTAAAAGTATCGTCATTCCAACCGTGCCCACTAAAAGAATAACCGTAATGAGTTCGGTTGCCTTTTTGTTGGTATTTATCCCAAAAAGCATCGTATTCGGCTTGTTTGCCGTCTTCGAAACCTTGCTCATAACCGCCATTACCAGCCGATTTACCCGCTTCAAAAACCTTTGGCATATTTTCGGCAATGGTTATAAGTTTTTGTGCTATACTCATTCACCATCACCGCCTATAAGTTCATTTTGAATTGCTATGATGCTGTCAAGGGCGGTTTCAATATTAGCGGTTGCTATTTCGGCTATTTCCAATTTATCCTCATCAGTTAAAATATAATCGTTTCCGTTTTCGCCTTTTTCACCCTTTTCGCCTTGCGGACCGTTGTCGCCTTTCTCACCTTTAGGCCCACGAAGTGCTTCCAACTGTTCGGTAGTAAAATTCGAATACTCAAACGGCTCACCCTTTTCGCCTTGCGGACCGGTGTCGCCCTTGTCGCCCTTTGGTCCGCGAAGTGCTTCCAACTGCTCGGAAGTAAAGTCAGCATACTTAAACGGCGCACCTTTTTCACCTTGCGGGCCTATATCACCCTTTTCACCTTTAAGTGCGCCACTGTCAGCATCATCTCGCACCGACTGTGCAATTTCTTTTGTTTCAGTAACAAGTGAAATAATTCGCTCGTATTCTGTTGGTGTGGGTTCTTTTGGTGCATCGCCCAACTCATAACCACTTTGCAAAACTTTTACTGTGCCACGCGATGTCGTCGCACGAACGCCGTCTTTAACGCCAAACACCGAAACAGTAAATTCCGGCTCGGTAATAATCTCGTGCGGAATGAAACATTCGTTAGTATCATCCAAGATAACATTAAGCGTTTTGTCGGCATTAGAAAATACTACGGTTTTAGTAAGCCCATCCCAACTTTGCGGAAAATAAAACTTAATAATATCAAAATTGATACTATCAGAAACGGTATTACTATCAACAACAATTTCGCCATTTTTAAAAATATTTGCTTTTAACATTTTTAAAACCTCCTTAATATTTAATTCCAACCCTTCACATAAGAAACAAAATTAAATATTAAATTTTGTAAGCGAAAATTTTAAAAATGGCGGTTTTGAAACGGATAAAAAATAAAACCCGCCTTTAAAAGCAGGGTTAAATAATGAAATCGTTTCTTAAAACAAAGTTACTTTTATCTTTTGCCTGGGAAAGTCGCGTTTAGTTTTAGAAAAGAGCGAAAAGTGAAGAATGCAAAAAGAAAAAGCTGCTAATAGGCACTCTCCGTAAGGAAGGTGCCTCCGTTATATTCGCCTGACGTAGAGTGAAAAATATGAAAAAAACATGGATTCATCCAAACCTTTCGGAATTCCCGAAAGAATATCATTCTATTTTGCAGGAGACGCC
>JAZSNW010000032.1:0-4598 GCA_045536615.1 Acutalibacteraceae bacterium
CACAGCCGACGGATTTTTGAAATTTGAAACTGTTGGCGGTATTGATGCCGCTACCCTTTTGTTTAAAAAGGTTAAAATTGGTGACACAGTTGGTGTTATATCGGCAAAGCCAATTCACCTTTTATCAAAAGAAGAAGGCCAAAAACCACCAAAGGTTGATGCGCTTTATATCGACATTGGCGCAACCGATAAGGAAAACGCCCTTTCGTTTATAAATCTTGGTGACACAGGCGTTGTGTTAAGTGATTTTACTGTTATGGGTGACTGTGTGAAAGCCAAGGCACTTGATGACCGTGTTGGTTGTGCAATTCTTATTACACTTTTAAAAGAAAAAGCCGAATATGATTTTTATGCGGTTTTTTCAACTCAAGAAGAAATTGGCACACGCGGTGCAAGGGTTGCCACTTTTTCAGTAAACCCTGACTATGCCTTGGTGCTTGAATCTACCACCGCCGCCGATATTTCGGGCGTTTCAGGTGAAAAATCGGTTTGCAATTTAGGAAATGGCCCCGCCGTTTCGTTTATGGACCGCGCCACACTTTATGATAAAGAGCTTTATAACACCGCCCTAAACAGCGGTATTACTTGCCAACCCAAACGCGCAGTTGCAGGAGGCAATAATTCGGGCGCTATCCATTTAAGCCGCGAGGGTGTGAAAACCCTTGCGATTTCTCTACCGTGCCGATATATCCACACCGATTCAAGTATGGCAAATTTGGGCGATATGGAAAATATGCTAAACCTTACAAAATATATGATGGGCAGTATTTTAAAAAATGATTAGTTTAACACACAACTTGCCACAGTTTTCGGTGCTTTCAGCCGAAATGGTGAAAATCAACTGCCTTTTTGACAGTTATAAAAATGATGATAGCGTTATATTTTGGGTGCAAGACGGTGACAAGTGCGTTATTGCTATGACCGACGGGAATATGATTATTCACAACAATAATGCCGACTTTGCGGAGCTTTTAGAGTTTGTGAATGTTTTATCCCCCGCATGTGTTTTTAGCGATATTAAAACACTTAAAAAATTAAACCGTCTGCCCGACGAAAACATAAATGTTGTTTATAAAAAAGCCGATACTAAGGGACAAGCCCAAAGCGACAACCTTTCAAGTGATGAACTTTATAAGCTTTTAGATGTTGACGGTCTGTCACTTCCCGATTATCCACACTTTGCGGTGGATTATTGCAGGCGGCTTAATCACGGCTTTGCAGATTACTTTGCACTTCGTGACAAGTGTGCAGTTATTACCTTTAATTCGGGTGACAAGGCAATTATTAACGGACTTGCAAGTCACCAAAAGGGCTTTGGCACAGTTGCGCTAAACGGCATTTTGCAAAAAAACTTTGGGCGAGATTTTTTGGCCTGTTGCCGTGACAGTGTGTTGCCTTTTTATTTAAAAAATGGATTTGAAAAATTATATAACGCAGGATATTGGGTGAAAAATAAGTGAATATTAAAAACTTTTTTAACATTGATGATGAGCTTTTAGCGCTTGATAAAAAAATATTAGCGTCGTTAAAGGAACGCTTTTTGGAAATTGATGACATAACCGAATATAACCAACTTAAAGTGCTTAATGCCTTTATTAAAAACGGTGTTAGCGAAGCAAATATGTCAGGTTCGACAGGTTATGGTTATGATGACCGCGGTCGCGAAATATTAGAGCGTGTTATGGCCGACTGCATGGGTGCCGAAGATTCCATTATGCGACACAATTTTGTTTCGGGTACACACACCTTAACCGTTGCCTTATTCGGTATTTTGCGACCAAACGACAAGGTTTTGGTGCTTACAGGCAGACCTTATGACACCATTACGGGTGTGTTTGGCATTGACAGTAAAAACGACGGCTCTTTAAGTGATTTCGGCGTGGAATATAACGAAGTTGCATTATTGCCTGACGGCACACCCGATATTGAAAAGATTAAAAACCGCCTTTCAAAAGATAATTTTAAAATGGCTTATATTCAGCGCTCACGCGGTTATTCAACAAGGCCTACCTTGGTTATTGATGACATTAAAAAACTTTGTGACGCCGTAAAAGAAGTGTCGCCAAACACTGTTATAATGGTTGACAACTGCTATGGCGAATTTGTTGAAAAACTTGAGCCGTGTGATGTCGGCGCCGACCTTTGTGCCGGCTCGCTTATTAAAAACCCCGGCGGCGGTATTGCAAGAACCGGCGGTTATATTGCGGGTAGGCGCGATTTAGTTGAAAAATGTGCCGACCGTCTCACCTGCCCCGGTGTTGGCAAGGAAGTTGGCGCAACCCTTGGTATGAGCCGCGAATTATATTTAGGCCTTTTCCAAGCGCCTCATGTTGTGGGCGAAGCAGTTAAAACCGCTGTTTATACCTCTGCTTTATTTGGTGAAATGGGCTATGAAGTTTCACCAAAGCCGTTTGAAAAGCGCGGTGACATTGTGCAATGCATAACACTTGGCTCGGCCGAAGGGCTTGTAGCATTTTGCCAAGGTATGCAAAGCGGTGCCCCTGTTGATGCCTTTGTTGTGCCTGAACCGTGGGATATGCCGGGATATACCGACCCTGTAATTATGGCGGCGGGTGCATTTACATTGGGCGCTTCTATTGAACTTTCGGCCGACGGCCCCCTTCGCGAACCCTATGCCGCTTGGATGCAGGGCGGACTTAATTTTCACAGCGCCAAGGCAGGCGTGCTTTTGGCGGCACAAAAAATTAGAAACGGAAGATAAATTAAATGAAACAAATTTTTGAAGGCACTGTTTTTGATATTTTACCAACTCAAAACGGCATTTTGTTTTCATATCATAAAGACACATTAGATGATAAAATAGTTATCGGCTATAAAATGCTTTCCTTTGACACACGAAGCTTTAACGATGTTGCCAAGAACATTTACCTTTTAACAAAGTTTGGCGGTAATTATAAGGCAGTTATAAATTATTGCAAAAACTATATTCTAACAAAGTCTATTGTTTTGCCAAACGGAAAGGTGTTTATTTTAAAGCCCGATGGTGAAGCAATGCTCATTGATGCCGATGCAACACCCATTTGGCAAGGTGAGCTTACCTATCGCGGTTGCAAGGCAAGTGATGTTGCGGTTTATAAAAGCTCACTTTGGACCGCCTTTGGCGACTGCAATGTTTTGCTTCGTTATAACCTTTCAACCATGCGTGAAGAACTTCGTATAGGTGGCAATAATTCGCCATTTAATAAACCCAAAAGTCTTCTTATAAAAGAAGATACCGCAATTATCAGTAATCAAAATGGAAAAAATTTGATAAGTGTTAATTTAGAAAGCTATTCGGTTTCAGAGGTTGAAGCATTTGAGGAAGAGGTTATACAGTACATTGAAGTTGGTATTTACCGCTTTGCCCTTTTAAAGTCTGGAATTTATATGATTTAAGGACATTAATTTTAAATTTTTGCTTGATTATTTTAAGCTGTTATGTTATAATAACTTTCGCTGTGATAAACAGCCAATTCGCGCTGATAGCTCAGTTGGATAGAGCATCTGCCTTCTAAGCAGAGGGTCGGGGGTTCGAATCCCTTTCAGCGTGCCAATTAAAAGAGAGTAACGTCGAAGATGTTGCTCTCTTTTAATTTTTACATTAAATAGGGATTCGAACAAGCCGTAAAAAAACAGTCCGGTGGACTGTTTTTTAGGCGCGGCAACGAGCGTAGCGAGGCGATAGGCGCGGGCAGCGCCGAGACAAAATCCCTTTCAGCGCGCAAAACAAATTTTCATAATGAATAATTGATTTGAGGTTGAGTTTCTGATATAATATTTAAAAAAGGCGGTGGTTATATGAAGAAATCACATTTGGTAGTCAAAATAATACTTACAGCGGTCATTGGAATAGTGTGCCCATTTGCATCAATTATCCTACTAGTACTCCTTTCATTCAATGGATTTTGGGGTATAACTATATTTGCAAGTCTTTTGATTATTCCTCTTGTTATTCCTGCGATATGGCTCAAGAGAAGAAAACCTTATTTAATTGCTTATATATCATATTTGCTATGCTTTGCTATTCTTGTAGGTACACAGGTGAGTATAAGGAACTATAATGACGCCATAACCATTGATGTTACGCCAAATATCAATGTTCGCGAATACCTGCCCTTTGATGAGGATTCGAAAATAGTAAAAACCGAGAGCGAAACCCTTAATTTTGATAATATACCGAAGCAACAATTACCCATTATTGATGGTGCAGCGGCGGCGTTTCCGGTTTATTCGGCGTTTGTTCATGCAGTGTATCCCGATACTACGAAACTTTACGACGGAGTTTTTGAATATCATAACACACTAGGCGGATATGAACTGCTTGCCGAGAAGAAAACTGATATTTTTATCGGTGCCGCTCCTTCCGAAGAGCAAATAGCTTTTGCCGAGAAAAACAATACGACTTTCGAGTATACACAGATAGGTTTCGAGGCATTTGTTTTTTTCGTTCATAAGGATAATCCCATAGATAGCCTGACCGTAGAACAAATAAAGGGCATCTACTCGGGCAAGATCACCAACTGGAACGAGGTGGGCGGTAAAAACGAAAAGATAGTTCCTTTTCAACGGAACGAAGGTAGCGGAAGCCAAAGTATGCT
>JAZSNW010000122.1:0-4842 GCA_045536615.1 Acutalibacteraceae bacterium
GATTTGTTAGGAGAGTTAGCACAATGAATACACCAAATAAATTAACATTAGCACGTATGATAGCAACCCCAATTTTTATGGCGGTAATGCTTATTGAATTTCCTTTTCATTACCTTATTTCTTTGGTTTTGTTTATTGCCGCATCATTAACCGATATGATAGATGGCCAAATGGCAAGAAAATATAATATGGTAACCGATTTTGGTAAATTTATGGACCCACTTGCTGATAAAATGCTTACCACCGCTGCTTATCTTGGCTTTATGTTTGTTTACGGCTGTACAAATTACGCTTGGCACATTGTGGTCATCACATTTATCGTGCTTTTCCGTGAATTCGCGGTTTCTTCAATCCGCTTGGTAGCGGTAACTGCAGGCGGTAAGGTAGTGGCTGCAAATATGTGGGGTAAGTGTAAAACCGTTAGCCAAATGGCAGGCATAATTATTGCTTTGGGTGTATATGGTTTTAATGAAATTATCGAAATTCCCCAAAATATTTTTGCAGTTTGCGATATCGTAATTGTGGCTTTATTCTGGCTTTCGGCTGTGCTTTGCGTAATTTCGGGCGCAATTTACATTTGGGGCGGCCGTGAATATATTAAAAATGCAAAATAAACAGTAGGTGACCTTTTTGTTTAAACGACTTATTGAAGATGTAAACGCAGTGCGCGAACGCGACCCTGCCGCACGCAACTTTTGGGAAGTATTTTTCTTATACCCCGGTGTTAAGGCAATTCGTATGCATCGCATCGCACACTTTTACTATAAACACAATTTAAAATTTCTTGCCCGCTATGTTTCACAAAGGGCAGTTAGAAAAACAGGTATAGAAATTCACCCGGGTGCTACCATTGGTCGCCGTTTGGTTATCGACCATGGCGTTGGTATTGTTATCGGTGAAACCACCGAAATCGGCGACGATGTGCTTATCTACCAAGGTGTCACCTTGGGTGGTACAGGTAAGGATGTCGGCAAACGCCATCCCACCATTGGCAACAATGTTATGATTTCGGCAGGCGCAAAGGTTTTGGGCCCGTTTAAAATTGGCGATAATTCACGCGTGGCTGCAGGTGCGGTTGTACTTAACGAGGTTCCTCCCAATTCAACTGTTGTTGGTGTACCTGCAAGAATTGTAAAGCAGGACGGCAAACGCGTTGCGCTTGACCAAATCCATATACCTGACCCCGTTAAGCAAAAGATGGACGCTTTGGAAGAACGCATCTTGTTGCTTGAAGCCGCTTTAAAGGAGAAATAATTTATGAAAATTTTTAACACATTAACCCGCCAAAAAGATGAATTTGTTCCCATAAACGAAGGAGAGGTTAAAATCTACGCTTGCGGACCAACAGTTTATAACTATATCCATATTGGTAACGCTCGTCCGCTTTGTGTTTTTGACGTTTTGCGCCGTTATTTTGAATGGCGCGGTTTTAAGGTGAATTTTGTTCAAAACTTTACCGATATTGATGATAAACTCATCAATAAAGCAAATGCCGAAGGTATAACTGTGCCCGAAGTTGCCGAACGTTTTATCGGCGAATTTTGGACAGATGCAAAAGGCCTTAATGTGCGCGAGGCGACTGTTCATCCCCGTGCTACCGATAATATCGCCGAAATACAGGCAATTATTTCGACATTGATGGAAAAGGGTTATGCTTACGAAGCGGCAGGTGATGTTTATTACCGTGCTAAAAAGTTTAAAGAATATGGTAAACTTTCGCATCAACCACTTGAAGATTTGGAAGCCGGCGCACGCATTGAAACAGGCGACATTAAGGAAGACCCCATGGACT
Source organism: Acutalibacteraceae bacterium (assembly GCA_045536615.1). Taxonomy (GTDB): domain Bacteria; phylum Bacillota; class Clostridia; order Oscillospirales; family Acutalibacteraceae; genus UBA737. Next base: position 1,793 of record JAZSNW010000122.1, read on the forward strand.
TCTGCCTTTGGAAAGGTGCAAAACCGGGCGAACCATTTTGGGAATCACCTTGGGGCAATGGCCGTCCCGGTTGGCATATTGAATGCTCGGCAATGGCTTGCCGTTATCTTGGCACCACCATTGACATTCACTGCGGTGGTTTAGACCTTACTTTCCCACATCACGAAAACGAAATCGCCCAAAGTGAAGCAGCACACGGATGCGAATTTGCACATTATTGGATGCATAACGGCTTTATCAATGTTGACAACCACAAAATGTCAAAGTCTTTAAACAACTTTTTCACAGTTCGTGACGTTGCTGAAAAATACGGCTATGAACCAATTCGTTATTTCCTTGTTTCTTCACAATATAGAAGCCCAATTAACTATTCGGTTGATATTATCGAACAAGCAAAAAATTCGCTTGAACGCCTTTATACCTGCCGCGATAATTTGGACTTTGCAATTAAAAACGCAGCAGACGGCGGTGAAATTCCCGCCTTTGTTGAAACCGCAAAGAACGATTTTATCACCGCTATGGAAGACGACCTTAATACTGCTGACGCTTTGGCTGCAATTTTCACATTGGTTCGTGAAATCAATACCGCCATTGCAAACGGCTTAGAGAAAAACGAATTACTCGCATATACCGATATGTTCGACCAATTAACAGGTATTTTAGGTCTTGTATATAACCGTAAGGAAGAGGTTTTAGACAGCGATATTCAGGCGCTTATTGATGCTCGAACAGAGGCAAGAAAAAATCGTGACTTTAAAACCGCTGATGAAATTCGTGACAAATTAAAAGAAATGGGTATCGTTTTAGAAGATACCCCACAAGGCGTAAAATGGAGCAGAGCATAACAAAATTTGAACCCTTGGGTAATGAATACGGGCTGTGGGTGTCGGGTAACCACACCTTCGGTACCGATGCCATTTTGCTTTCAAATTTCGCAAAAGCCACCAGAAAGGATAAAATGGTGGACTTGGGCACGGGCTGTGGTATAATTCCGCTTTTAATGTTAAGAGACGGCAATTTAGAGAGCGCAGTTGGTGTTGACATAAGCGAAGAAGCAATAGAATTGGCACAAAAAACCAAGGAAGATTTAAAACTTTCAAAAATAGATTTTATAAACGGGGATTTAAACGATTTAAAGGGAAAAGTGCCTTTTGGTGCAAACACCCTTGTGACCTGCAACCCACCTTATAAGGCAAACGGTGCGGGGCTTCAAAACCCTAACGAGCGCCACAAGGTTGCCCGCCACGAAATCGAATGCTCACTTGAGGATATAATTAAAGTTTCTGCTAAACTTTTGCAAACAAGCGGTCGACTTTGTATTTGTCACCGACCCGAGCGCCTTTGCGAACTTTTAAAACTTATGAGCGATTATAAAATCGAGCCCAAAAGACTTCGCCTTGTTTGTCAAAGAAAGGGTGAAGAGCCGTGGCTTGTTTTGGTAGAGGGTAGGCGCTGCGGAAAAAGCGGAATGCGAATTGACCCCACCCTTTACATTGAAGAAAACGGCAATTTTTCAAATGAAATGATTAAAATTTACGGAAGTTATAAGGAGGCATATTTAAAGTGAACGGTAAACTGTTTGTAGTCGGCACACCTATTGGCAATTTGTCCGACTTTTCACCCCGTGCAATTGAAACACTTAAAAATGCTGACTTTTTGGCGGTGGAAGACACCCGTGTTACAGTAAAACTTTTAAATCATTTTGACATAAAAAAAGAAATGCTCGCTTATTACGAGCATAATAAAAATTCAAAAGGCAATCTTATTATTGAACGCCTTTTAAAAGGTGAAACTTGTGCTTTGGTGTCGGATGCGGGAATGCCCGCAATTTCTGACCCGGGTGAAGATTTGGTGCGACAGGCACATGAAAACGGGATAGCGGTTGAATCGGTCCCCGGGCCTAGTGCACTAATTACCGCACTTGCAATTTCGGGTATGCCAAGCGGTCGTTTTTGCTTTGAAGGTTTTATAACTATGAATAAAATCGGTCGCCGCCAGCATTTAGAAAGCTTAAAGCGTGAAACCCGCACAATGATTTTTTACGAAGCACCGCATAAGCTTTGTGCAACCCTTTCGGATATGCTTAGTTATTTTGGCAACCGAAAAATTGCGGTGGTGCGCGAACTGACAAAACTTCACGAAACGGTAATGCACACCACACTTGAAGATGCGATAAACCATTTTTCTGAAAACGCGCCGCGCGGTGAATTTGTGCTTATTGTTTCAGGTGCAGAAGAAACAAGCACCGAATATACATTAGATGATGCAGTAAAAATTGCAAAGCAACTTATAGCTGAAGGTAAATCAACTTCAATGGCGGCAAAGGAAGCCGCAACCCTTACAAATCAAAAAAAGGGCGAAATTTACAAACAACTGCTTGATTAAAGGTGGTATTAAAATGGAAGAAAGAAAAGATTTTGAAGACATTATTTCCGATTCTAAATTAAATAATGATTTTGTTGATGTTTCATCTACAAGTGCCAATCTTAAAGGCAAGCATTTTGTAAAGAAAAAACACGGCATTGCGGGCTTTTTCCAAAAAATAGGACAGGCCTTTAAATCGCTTAAACCAAAAACCAAAACCGCTATAATTGTTTGCACCGCTTTAATTTTGGTGTTAGCCATTGCGGTGGGTGTTTTGTTTAATATGTTTAATTATAACTATAACGACATAACCACAAACCCCGATGACTTGGGCTTTGAAAATGTTGTTGATAAAAAGGTTGTTAATATTGCACTTTTCGGTATTGACTCAAGAAGTAAAAGTTTTAAGGGTAATTCCGACTCAATAATGGTTTTAAGCATCAATACCGAACTTAAAACAGTTAAAATAGTTTCTATCGTTCGTGACACATTGGTTAAAATTGAACAACGCGGACAAACGAAATACCGCAAAATCAATTCGGCCTATGCCCAAAGTCCCGAACTTGCAATTAAAACTTTAAACCAAAACTTTGGTCTTGATATTTCCGAATATGCTACCGTTAACTTTTACGGTATGGCCGAAATTATTGATGCTGTCGGCGGAATTGATGTTGAACTTGTAAAGG
>JAZSNW010000145.1:0-3224 GCA_045536615.1 Acutalibacteraceae bacterium
ATGCTTTCTAAAATAGAAGAAAATATTCAAAGCAATAATAATTCGCTTAAAGGGTATGAACTTCGTTTAGAATCAAAGGTTCAGTCGGTTAATAATTTAAAGCAAGAGCTTGACACAATTAATTTGGATATTGAGGCAAAAAATCGCCGTATTCAAATTCTTAAAGATTTGCAAAACAATATGGAAGGGTTTGCAAATTCGGTTAAGTTTGTGTTATCAAAAGCCGAAACCGGTATTTTGCGTGGCATTTGCGGTCCTATTTCATCGTTAATTACTGTTGAAAGCAAATATAGTCTTGCTATTGAAACTGCACTTAACAATGCAATTCAAAACATTGTAACCGAAACCGAAGCAGACGCTAAAAATGCAATTAACTTCCTTAAAAATAATAAGGCGGGCCGTGCAACATTTTTACCTGTTGCAACCATTAAAGCCCGTGAATTTAAAGAACACGGCTTTGAAGATATGCTTGGCTATGTCGGCATTGCAAGTGACCTTGTAAAGTGTGACAGTAAATATAACGAAATTATTAAATATTTGCTTGGTGCGGCGGTTGTTGCAGAAGATATCGACTGCGCTGTTACCATTGCAAGAAAATTTGGTTACAGAATAAAGGTTGTAACCCTTGACGGTCAGGTTGTAAGCCCCGGTGGTTCACTTACGGGTGGTTCGGTAATCAAAAATTCCGGTATTTTAAGCCGTGGTAATGATATTATCGCCATTGAAAAAGAAGTTGAAACCCTTAAATCAAAGGCCAATGACATTCTTAATAAATTGACTGATGCACAAAATTCTTTGGCAGAGGTAGAGGCGGATATTACCGCTATTAAGGCAGAAATTTTAACCGCTAATGAAGATAAAATTCGCACTATTGCCGAACTTAAACGCATTGGCGATTTAAAAGATAATGCAAAACTTTTACTTAACGAACTTGTTGAAGAACAGTCACTTGGTAATCAAAAACTTGAAGAACTAAAAGAAGTTACTGTTTTAGCGGCCAAAGAAATTTCTGAAATTGAAGCTAAGAAAGCTGAAATTAGGGCACAAATTGACAAAATGTCGGGCGACCGTGATTCGCTTAACGCTACCCGTGAAAGTCTTGCTGATAATATTACCGCAGTTAAGTTGTCGGTTATTGAAGCACAAAAGGACATTGAGGCGTTAATTCTTTCGGCAAAGGCGCTTGAAAATTTGGCAGAAAACCGCGCAAGCCGTACACTTGCTATTGATAGTGAAATTGCCACTTTACAATTTAAGTGCGAAAACTTAAAGGCCGAAATCAATGAAATTAACGATAGTATCGGTGATGCGGCGGCAAAAATTGAAGTTAGCGAAAAGAACATTGCCGACTTTATCGACCAAAGAAACGGCGCTGAAAAATACGGCGTTGAACTTCGTAACAGCGAACGTGAAAACACACTTCGCCGTGAACAAATAAGCGGCGAACTTGCAAGACTTCAAGAGCGTAAAGAAGTTATGATGCGCGAATATGACGATGTCATCAGAAAGCTTTACGATGAATACGAGCTTACCCGTAGCGAAGCCGAAAAGATAGGTATTGAAATTGAAAATCCAACACTTGCCAAGAAGACACTTGTTGAAATTAAAAACAAGATTAGAGCACTTGGAAATGTTAATGTTTCGGCTATCGAAGAATATAAAGAGGTTAGCGAACGTTATAATTTCTTGTCTGCACAAATTGAAGATGTTGAAGCGTCACGCGCTCAACTTAATAAGCTTATAAATCAGTTGACCTCGCAAATGCAGGAAATCTTTGCCGAGGGATTTACAAAAATAAGTCAAAACTTTTCAAAAACATTTACCGAACTTTTTGGCGGCGGAAGTGCATCACTTTCACTTTCTGACCCTGAAAATATTTTGGAAAGCGGCATCGATATTGACGTTAAATTGCCCGGCAAAAAAGTGCCAAGTCTTGACGGTCTTTCGGGTGGCGAAAAGGCGCTTATTGCACTTTCAATTTATTTTGCAATTATGCGTGTAAGTGCACCGCCGTTCTGCTTCTTGGACGAGGTTGACACAGCACTTGACGATATTAACGTTGAACGCTTTGCCGATTATATGAAGTCGAGCGACTTTAATACCCAATTTATTTGCGTTACACACCGTCGCGGCACTATGGAAGCTGCTGATATGCTTTACGGTGTAACTATGCAGGAAAAGGGTATTACCAAGCTTTTAGAGCTTAATGTTTCAGAGCTTGAAAAGAAATTACTTGAAAATCAGGTGGGTTAATGGGTTTTTTCAGCAAAATTAAGCAAGGACTGCAAAAAACAAGAAATTCAATAGCAAACGGTGTTACAAGCATTGTAAACAGCTTTACAAAAATTGATGAAGAACTTTTTGAAGAACTTGAAGAAATGCTTGTAATGTCGGATATTGGTGTAACAACCGCTACTGAAATTTGTGAAATGCTTCGCAAAAAAATTAAAGAACAGGGTATAACCGACCCCGCAGTTATTAAGGGACTGATGAAAGAAATCATTTCTGAAATGCTTGGCGATGATGAGGGCTTAAAACTTGATACAAAGCCGTCAATAATTCTTGTCATCGGCGTTAATGGTGTTGGTAAAACCACAACAATCGGCAAACTTTCGGCTATTTTAAAGTCGCAGGGTAAAAAGGTTGTTTTGGGTGCGGCTGATACATTTCGTGCGGCTGCTATCGATCAACTTGGTGTTTGGGCCGAGCGTGCCGATGTTACAATGGTTAAAAGCGTTGAGGGTACTGACCCCGCAAGTGTTGTTTTTGATACCATTGCATCCGCCAAATCAAAGGGCGCAGATGTTATTATTTGCGACACCGCTGGACGACTTCACAACAAGAAAAACTTAATGGATGAGCTTGCAAAAATTTACCGTGTAATCGGTCGCGAGCTTCCCGATGCTTCCCTTGAAACCTTGCTTGTGTTGGATGCTGCAACGGGACAAAATGCAGTTAATCAGGCGCGTGAATTTAAAAGCGTTGCCGATATTACAGGCATTGTTCTTACAAAACTTGACGGCACCGCCAGGGGAGGCGTTGTTATCGGTATCCGCAAGGAACTTGATATCCCCATCAAATTTATCGGAGTCGGCGAAAAGGCAGAGGACCTTCAGCCTTTCGATCCGGATGCCTTTGCAAAGGCTATTTTTGAATAAATTACGAAACCGACAAAATGTTAATATATCATAAGGAGAATAATCAATGATCACTACCAAACAGCG
>JAZSNW010000125.1:0-2146 GCA_045536615.1 Acutalibacteraceae bacterium
TTATTCTGTCCTTCAATACTTTTAAAGTACTTAACTTTTCTCTCAATTTCTCTCGAGAATTGTCGGGTCCTTATTATTGTCGTTGTTTAATTTTCAAGGTCCGTTTTGCGCCCCCTCATCAGAGCGCTCGACTATAATACCACACTCAAACCCCCTTTGTCAACACTTTTTTTTAAACTTTTTTTAAAAAATTTTTACTTTTGCGGTTTTTCATAAAAAGAGTGCAGTTTTGTAGCATTTTTTATCATATATTTCCTATTATATGTCGCATTTTAGCAAGTATTCGCTTTTCTGCTCGTGAAACCTGCACCTGACTCATATTTAAAATCTTTGCGACTTTGCTTTGAGTCAGCAAATCATAATAACGATATTTTAAAATAAGCTTTTCATTTTCAGTCAATTCTTTAACCGCAGTTTCAATTAAAACCTTATTATTTATTTCGTCTTGATGGTCAATTATAGGTAAATCGGTTTCGATGATTTTGCTGTCATTTTCCACAGTTAGTGATACTGTGGCCTGACTCGCGCATATTGCCTCGCTCACCGCTTCGGGTGAAACAGTTAAATATTCGGCAATTTCGTTAACTGTTGGTTCGCGGTTTAATTTTTGACACAACACTTCATTTGCTTTTAAAATTTTAAGGTTTAGTTCTTTAACGCTTCGCGATACTTTGACCGCCCCACCGTCACGAAAAAGGCGGCGAACTTCGCCCATAATAACCGGCACCGCATAAGTCGAAAAAGCAAAACCCTTGCTTTCATCAAATGCATCAACCGCTTTTATAAGTCCTATACAACCCGCTTGATACAAATCATCATATTCAATTCCCCGCCCTGTAAAGCGGCGACAAATTGAGTGCACAAGCCCCAAGTTGTCTTTTATAAATTCTTCACGCGAAAGTTTTACCTCAACCATTCACGCTAAAACGCTTTGTAATTTTTTTGGTTAAAAAAACTGTTGTACCTTTATTGACGGTAGATTTAACCTTGATGCCATCCATAAAACTTTGCATGACAGCAAAGCCAAGTCCCGCACGCTCACCGCCGACGGTTGTGAAAAGGGGTTCCATTGCCTTGCTTATATTTTCAATTCCGCAACCCTTGTCACGAATTTTAATTTTAAGGGTGTTATCGTCGAAAATTTCGCCTGTTATGTATATATTTCCGTCTTGCTCTTTATAAGCGTGAACGATGCAGTTTGTTACCGCTTCGCTGACTGCGGTTTTAATATCGCTTATTTCCTCTAAGGTGGGGTCAAGCTGTAATGCAAATGCCGAAACGGTTGCTCTCACGAAGCTTTCGTTTGCCGAACGAGATAAAACTGTCATTGTAAATTTATTTTTAATCATGTTATACCCTTCCTTCAAGTTTTGCTAATTTTTCAATTCCCGAAAGTTTAAACACCTTATATATATTAGGTGTTGTGCCTGTGATGTGTAAATCCGCCCCTGTTTTTTGCAAAATGCGGTAACGCCCCATTACAAGCCCAATGCCCGAACTATCCATAAAGGTTATCCCCTTAAAGTCAAGCACAACAAGGGTTGGCATATTAAGTTCTATCGCGGCATCTATGCTTTCACGCATATCCTTTGAAGTATGGTGGTCAAGCTCACCCGATAAATAGGCGGTTACAACTTCGCCCGTTACATTGATTTCGACCGACATAAAATCACTCCTAAATAAAAAATAGGACAAGTCCTTTTATATTTTAAGGGCTTGTCCTTGAAAAAAATGTCGTATTAAGTTATGGTTTTAAATTTTTTAATTTGTCACGAATTTGGGATGCTAAATAAAGCGAGCCAAAAACAAAAATAGCTTCTTCAGTTTTTAATATATCAAGTGCTTCATCATAACTTTCAGCAACCTTACAGCTTGTATATTTGCTGATTTTATCACAAAGCTCGGTTGCGGTAATGCTGCGGGGCATATTTTCAACACTCACCGCCACCGCCTTATATATATAAGGTAGAGTGGTTTTTAAAACGGTGTCAACATCCTTGTCCTTCATCATGCCGATAATTGCCGACACCTTGCCGTTGTATTGCTTTAAAAATTCAGCCAACGCCTCTGCCCCGTCGGGATTATGGGCACCATCCAACACAATAAGCGGATTTTTTGAAATAACTTCAAGTCTTGCAGGAAAATA
>JAZSNW010000147.1:0-7790 GCA_045536615.1 Acutalibacteraceae bacterium
TATAACTATAAACTGACTGAACAGGTATACCAGAAAATTTAGGGGGAGTTATTGTGATTTCTTTGCCGTTATATGTGCATTTAATCGGTTTTGTGAAACTGTTTTTAGAAACAGCATTTATAACTTCTCCATCTCCCTTAGAGAAAGAGAACTGAGAGGAACTTACTGCGCAATTAATAGTTTCTGACTGCGTGTGGGAGGGTTGGCTTAATGGTTTGCAAGCAGTAAGCAAACACATCAGACATATTACGGATACTATTATTTTTTTCATAGCGGGACCTCCTAAGATATTTTACTATATTATAGCATAACACTAACACAAATTAAAGAAGGAAATGAGGATTTTTTTAAGAACTTTATAAAATTTATGGTGTTCTCTTGACATTGCCCCAGTTTCAGGGTTCTCCACATGAACATATAGGGACAGGTGCTTTGTGTTAATCGGTTACAACGTAGTTGAGACTTGTTAGTATTAATAATCCTCAAAATTCAATAGTGTATAACAAAGAGCAGTCGAAGAGAAATCTTCGGCTGTTTTTTATGGCAACCGAACCGAAGTGTGACAAAATGCCTGATGAATGGGTACCATATTGTCCCTCTGCATTAGAACCTGAGGATATGCATCTCTGGTGTTGTGGCACTACTACTTTTGATTTGATTCAGGTAGAAGACGTATACGCTAAGGACGATAAAGTCCTTGAAAATATGTGGTAAAGGAGGTATAATAAAAATGAATAAGAAACAGTATAATAATGTAATAGAAAACACATTAAAATATGAACAGTCGGCACAAACTGATGACTCTCTTGCAACCGCAAGAGCCATATTTGATAATATGGGTGTTGCATTGCCGCAGGGTGATATGAAAACTGTTTATGAAACAATTAAGACCGACAACTATATGGGTTGGAAGTCTTGCACAATGCAAGAAGCACAAGCTGCGGCTGACCGAGGCGTTGCGGCTATCGGTATTAGCGAAGACAAAATTGTTGTTCTTTCTGCAACCGATGAAGAACAGCCGGTAACACAAACCACTTCGGTTATGACACTTGATGAAAACACTTCTGCTTTTGCGGTGGATGGGCTCCAGTATTATTCATATAGTTATGGGACGACAACTTGTCAAGGTGGTTGTACAACGCCTATTGTGGGTTACAACACAGACTATAGAGGATTACAAATTCTCACAGATACTCAGCTAAACTTGCTCAATTATAATAAACCATTTTATCAAAGTGCTGCGAACAAATATGGAATACCCTGGAAAATGATTGCAGCAATCCACTATCGAGAAACCAAGTTGAAACGTGAGTGCCCCCCCGAATGGTGATGGACCTTATCAAATTTGGGGTAAAAACTATCCTGAAGGGCCTTTAACGGATGCTCAATTTCAGAGCATGACAGATGAGGCGGCAGCAGTTATTAAGGAAAAAGCGGGTAGTCGCAATCTTAATAATGTTGATGATGTAAAATATGCTTTCTTTGCTTACAATGGTGTTGCTGATGCATATAAGACACAAGCTTTAAATTTGGGCTTTACACAAGCGCAAGCTAACATTGGAGAAGGTTCTCCATATGTAATGAATCGTGCGGATTGTTGGAGAGACCCTACAGTGGAACCAACAAAAAGCAATGGAACTTGGGGGCAAATTAGTGAAGATGGTGGTCCGATTATCTATCCTGCCAATAATGATTATGGTGCTCTTGTAGTTTATTGTGCCATCTAAATCCGAAAGCCGCCCCATTATGGGACGGCTTCTTTTGCGTAAAAAGTGTTTGCTGTACAGTAATAGTTAATAGTTGTATTCACTAATAGGAATTACTAGGTTATTCCATTTTTCGCTATCTAAATTCCATATTGAATTATTACTAAAATAAAGTGCAATTTGACTATCTGTTTTATCGGGTGATATAGAATCAACGGCCGAGATGTTAAATTGTTGAAGCAATTCACTTGTTCCATCATTGCTATAGGCAAACTCCTGAAAAAGTATAGAGTTCAAATTCTCCTGTGGTTCCCAATATATAGAACGAATTTCAACGATGTCGCTCTTTTCAGCAGAATAGCTATGCATACTGTATGAAGTGATTTTATCCGCTGTTCGGTGGGATAACAATAATTTATTATTGGAATCTACCGCTATATTAGGGATAGATTCATAATGGGATGCATATTGATATTTGTTATGTTCTACATCCCATATATATGCTTGAAAATAAGCGGCGCTAGCCGGACGGGAATGCGGAACTATAATATCAACGTGTCCGTCAAAACTAACATCTACAAGATATATAGGCTTTTTTGTAAACCATTCATTTTCGGTGAGTTGAACAGTTTGAACCAATTCGCCAGAAGTTTTATTAAGTATTGTTAGTGTTTTTTCTGACTGAAGAGAGCCTTGGTTTTGAGAGATTATATACGTATGTATGTCATCTGATGTTGTAAATTCAGTTTCCCCCGAAATTTGAAAAGAAGATGTATGGGATGAGTTGTTTGGTTTGTCTTCTGTTGAAGCCGGATTTTTTTTACAACTGCATAGCGACAATATGAATGTTCCAAGCAAAATTATAGATAAGACGTATACTGTGATTTTTTTCATAGAGAGCCCTCCAAAAAATTTTACTATATTATAACATAACGCTAACACAAATAAAAGAAGAAAAGGAGGATTTTTTATGAACTTTATAAATTTTATGGTGTTCTCTTGACATTTTCCCCGCCAAGACAGCAAGACAGGGGACGGTTCACAAGACAGGGGACGGTTCTATGTCTTGATGAAAAACACAAACACAAAAACACCCCTGTGTTTTTAAAAATCAGTATATCATAGTTTAAAAAATCAGGCGAAATTTTGCCTGATTTTTTCTATTATTTGCAAAATATAATGAAATGTGATAAAATATAATAAAAGAGGTGATAAAATTGGCACGACAACATACCCGCGGTTTTCAAATGCCCGCAAGAATTGTTGCATCAGCCCTGCTTTTGCTGATACAATTTGGCTTTTTATTTTGGGTTTTATATAATTTTACAATTCATTCGGCAACTGTGCTTGTTTTATCCTCTATTATAGGTATGGTAACCGTTATTTTTCTTGTAAACCGCCGCGGCAACCCCGACCATAAAATGAGCTGGATTATTTTCATACTGCTCTTCCCCATTTTTGGCATTTCGGTTTATCTTTTATGGGGCGGCAACAGCGTTATGCCCCACATCCGCAAAAAAATGAAGGTTTGCGAATCGCATTATTTGCCTTTTTTGGATGGTAATAAGGATATTATTGACCGACTTCGTTATAATGATATTATGCACTCTCGCCAGGCGGAATTTCTTGTTAATGAATCGGGCTATCCGCTTTATGACGGCACTTCAAGTGAATATTTACCGTCGGGCGAAAGGTTTTTTGAATCCCTTTTAGCCGAGATTTCAAACGCACAAAAATATATTTATATGGAATTTTTCATCCTTGCTGAAGGATATATGTGGGATGAAATTCACAAAATATTAAAACGCAAGGCACAAGAGGGCGTTGAGGTTAAAATTATTTTTGATGATTTTGGCAGTATTAAGCGCCAAAGCCCCGACTTTTTGGAAAGGTTAAAGCGTGAAAAAATTGAGGTTGCGGTTTTCAATAAAATCAACCTTATTTTTAACATTTTTATGAACAACCGAAGCCACCGCAAAATTGTGGTAATAGACGGTGAGGTTGCCTTTACCGGCGGTGTCAATATCGGTGATGAATACATTAACAAATATAAACGCTTTGGTCATTGGATGGACTGCGGAATAGCCCTTCGCGGCAAGGCGGTAAAAAGCTTTTTGGCAATGTTTTGTGTTATGTGGGAATTTGTTACAAAACAGCGCATTGATATGCAATCACACCTTGGAAGCGGCTTTTCTTATGATGATGGGTTTGTTATTCCCTACAGCGACGGGCCGCTAAACGATAAAAACCCCGCCGAAGGCATTTATATGCAAATTTTAAATTCGGCACAGCGGTATGTTTATATAATGACACCCTATTTAATAATTGACGATATGATGACATCGGCTTTGTGTATGGCAGCAAAATCGGGCATTGAGGTTTGCATCATTACCCCGCATATACCTGATAAATGGTATGTTCACAATGTTACGCAATACCATTATTTAGACCTTTTAAAAAGCGGTGTTAAAATTTTCGAATATACCCCCGGCTTTATTCATTCAAAGGTTTATTTGTCGGATGACAGCATCGCAACTGTCGGTTCGGTTAATATGGATTACCGCAGCTTTGTTTTCCACTTTGAAAGCAGCGTATGGATTGACGACAAAAAAACCGCGCTTGATATTAAGCACCACTTCCGCGAAGTGTTGGCAGTTTCAAAGGAAATCGAGCTTAAAAAATGGCAAAAGCGTTCGGTTTTCACCCGCATAAAGCAGGCGCTTTTGCACCTTTTTGGACCCTTTATGTGATTGACAAATTAAATTTGTTTTGATATAATAAATGTGGTTATATTATCTTTGGAAAGGCGGAAATTTTTATGAAAAACGTTTGGAAAGTAATCGTTGCGATTTTGGCATTATTTGGCGCTTTGGTTGGCGCACTTGTTGTTGTTGATAAAATCAAAAACAAAAACCGCATCAAAGGTGACTATCTCGAATGTGACGACAACGAGGATATCCCTGACATAGAAGAATAATTTTTACTGTAAAAGGTCCCTTCGGGGCCTTTTATTATTATTGTTTTTTGCTATATTTTTGTGTTCTTTGCCGAAAAAGTTAATTATTTAAGGGTTATTTTTTATATTTTTGTCTAATTTGCACAAAAAATAGGTAAAATATAATGCTAATGGGCAATAGAAATTTTTAACAGAATATTGTATTATAATTTATATAGAATAATAATGGAGATGATTTAAGATGACTAAGCTTTCCAGCACAAAGCTTGCCACACTTATAGAAAAAAAGCTTTCACATAATTTTGGCGTTACACCCGACCAAGCATCTGACGAGCTTTTTTACAAAGCAAGTGTTTTAACACTTCTTGACATTATGAAAGAACGCAGAAGTGAATTTAAAAAATCCACCGCCGAACAACAGGCCAAAACTGTTTATTATTTAAGTATGGAATTTTTAATGGGCCGTTCTCTTAAAAATAACCTTTTTAATATGGACTTAACCTCTACAATGGCAAAGGCATTAGCAAAGTTTGGCGTTAAACTTGATAACCTTTACGAATTAGAACCTGATGCAGGTCTTGGTAACGGCGGTCTTGGTCGACTTGCTGCCTGCTTTTTAGATGCGCTTTCAAGCGGTGGATATTCTGCAATGGGTTATTGCATTAACTATGAACTTGGCATTTTCCGTCAAAAGTTGGTTGATGGTTGGCAGACCGAAATGCCTGACTTTTGGCTTCCCGGTGGTGGGGTTTGGCTTGAAGCACGACCCGGCTCTGCTGTGGATGTAAATTTTGACGGTTATGTTAACGAATGGTGGGATAACGGTTATCACCACATTGAGCACCGTGACTATCAAACTGTTCGCGCTGTGCCTTACGACCTTATGGTTGCAGGTAAGGACGGCAAAACCATAAATGCCCTTCGCCTTTGGAGTGCCGAATGCCGCGAATTTGATATGTCGGCATTTAACCAAGGTGATTATGTCCGCGCTATCGAACAACGCGCAATGGCTGAAAATATTTCAAAGGTATTATACCCTTCTGACAACCATTATGAAGGTAAATCTTTGCGACTTCGCCAACAATATTTCTTGGTATCGGCATCGATTCAGGATATTTTGCACCGCCATTTACGCACCTACAACACGCTTGATAATTTGCCCGACAAGGTGGCAATTCACATTAACGACACCCACCCAACACTTTCTATTCCCGAGCTTATGAGATTCTTGCTTGATGAATGTGGCTATACTTGGGAGGATGCATGGGCACTTGTTACAAAAACAGTTGCCTATACCAACCACACAATTATGCAGGAAGCACTTGAATGTTGGTCCGAAGGTCTTATTAAAGAACGACTTCCCCGCATTTATCAAATTATTAAAGAAATTGACAAGCGCTGGCGCCAAGAAGTTATCGCAAAAACAGGCGACTTTGACCTTGCCGAACGCACAAGCGTTATTTCAAACGGCGTTGTTAGAATGGCAAACCTTTGCTGTGCTACCTGTCACACCGTAAACGGCGTTTCAAAACTTCACAGCAAAATTTTGGTTGATGAGCTCTTTAAAGATTATGTTCGTTTAACACCTGACAAGTTTACAAATGTTACAAACGGTATTGCACACAGACGTTGGCTTTGCTGCTCTAACCCCGAACTTACCTCTTTCTTAACCGAAACCATTGGGGACGACTTTGTTAAAGATGCCAGAAACCTTGAAAAACTTATGGCATTCAAGGATGATAAAGCCGTTTTAGATAAATTAAGTGAAATAAAACTTCATAACAAACAGCGTTTTGCAAAATATATTAAAGATGAAACAGGTATTATTTTAAACCCCGAATCTATCTTTGATATGCAGGTTAAACGACTTCACGAATATAAGCGCCAACACCTTAATGTTTTAAACATTATAAGCGAATATCAGTTTATTAAAAACAACCCCAACGCACCCTTTACACCAAAAACCTATATCTTTGGCGCAAAGGCGGCCCCAGGTTATCTTTTTGCTAAACAAGTTATACAAATGATTTATAAACTTTCTTGTTTGCTTGAAAATGACCCCGATGTTAAAGATAAACTTAAAATTTTATTCCTTGAAAATTACCGTGTTACTATGGCAGAACTTATGATTCCGTCTGCCGATATAAGTGAACAAATATCACTTGCTTCAACCGAAGCCAGCGGTACAGGTAATATGAAACTTATGATGAATGGTGCAATCACCTTGGGTACCGAAGACGGCGCAAATGTTGAAATTCACAGCGAAGTTGGGGATGACAACATCATTATTTTCGGTATGCAAACCCCCGAAGTTTTGCGTTTGCAAAAACAGGGCTATAACCCTTATGAATATTATAACAACAACGAAGTACTGCGCGATGCCTTAGACTTTATTGGCAAGGGCTTTGGCGGTATGAATTTTGACAGCATTTATCATTCGCTTAAAAATCACGATAATTATATGGCTTTGGCCGACTTTGCTGATTATCAGTCAGCTCAAAGAAAAGCAACCGCGCTTTATAACGACCGTGATGTTTGGAACAAAATGTCGCTTGTAAACATTGCTAAATCAGGCGTGTTTGCGGCCGACCGTTCTATCGAAGATTATGCGCGTGATATTTGGCACATTAAACCGGTTGAGTAATTATGAATTATTATCCTTTTGATTCACGAAATTTATCTTATAAAAGTAAACTTGGTGCCATAGCCGAAGGGGAAACCCTTCGGCTTAGGTTGCTTTTGCCCGAATGGGAAAAAATAGGCCGTGCTTATTTACTAATTAGAAATGATGCAACGGGTAATTTTGATAAAATAGTGATGAAAAAGGGTGATTCAAAGGATAATTATTCCTTTTGGGAATGTGAAATTGCTTTAAAAGAAGGCATTTATTGGTATTCATTTAAATACAACACATCCGATACCGAATTTTATATCACAAAATTTGACCATTCGCTCGGCAAAGTTTCAAGTGATGGCAGTTGGTGGCAACTGACAGTTTACAACCAAAGTTACACTACACCAAAATGGCTTGACGGCGGTATAATTTATCAAATTTTCCCCGACCGTTTTTATAATTCGAAAAAGGCGAAAAAAGATATTCCGACCGACCGTTATATTTGCGAAGATTG
>JAZSNW010000047.1:0-4460 GCA_045536615.1 Acutalibacteraceae bacterium
CCCAACGGGAATAGCAACAATCTTGTCGGCAATTTCGGTTTTTACAAACCCGTCTTTAATTTTCATAAAAGTTCTCCTTTGAAAATACCGTTATATGAAGTTTCAACTGCGTTATCACTAATATTACATTCAAGTGAATAAACAGGCGTGTTTATTTCATAAAGCGTTTTAATAAAATCAACCGTCTTTGCGCCGATTTCTTTGTCATAAAATGGGTTTGGCAGTTGGCGTGAAAGGTTTAAAACGGCGTTTAAAATATCCATTTTTTGAATTTTGTTTTCTTCCCCGCGGCTTAAAAATACAACGGCTTTTAATGGGCACTTCACATTTTGGTTAAGGGATGTTTTTCCGCTCCAAGGGGTGCCGTAAACAAACGGATTGCCGTTTTCAATTCTTATGGCGGGTTTATCGTCGTTGATAATTTGAGCCCTGTCGCCAAAATGGTTTTGCCAAAGTTTTGTGTGGATAGATTTGCCCGTGCCCGAATTTGCCGAAAATACAATACCCTCGCCGTCAAGGGCAATGCTCGAGCCGTGAAGCACAGTCCCGCCAAGTGTGGTCAGTCTGTTTGCAAACATAAAGCCGGTGTACATATATTCATAATTTGTTGCACCAAGGCCTTTAATGTTAAGGTTTTTCAAAATTTTGATAGAAACTTCACTATAGTCGGGGGTATATGTCACAAGTAAAACAATTTCGTTTGTTTTAATTCGCTTTAAATATCGGCAAAAACGGCCATTTGCAAGTTTTAAAAGCCAAACCGGATTTTGTTGAAAACAAACTTCACCTTCGGGCGCAGTTATACTGTCGACAATTTCGGTTTTCATTGTCATATCGGGGTTTTGTGAAAATTCACATTCATAATCCTTAAAGCGTGATGAAAAAAACGCTTCGTCGGCGCTTTTAATATTTATATTAAGACCCGCAACACAAATTGTACGCATTTTTTCTCACGCTCCTTTTAAAAAAGTATATCACAGCTTTGTTTTTAGTGCAACCTTAATAATTAAAAAAGCGATATGGTACATACCATATCGCTTAAATTTAACCGCAAAATTTAGTTGTAATTTGCTTTCGGCAGTCTTTTGGCGAATACTCCCATTCGCTGATAATATCATCGGTGCTGTAATATTTAATTTTGGGAATATAGCTCGATTCAAAGCTGTCAATAATGATAAGCTTAATTTTCATTTTGTCTTTTAAAATGCTTTTAATAAAAACACTTGCCTGTTGACCAACCCTGACATTTTCTCTTGGTTCGGCAAGACCTGCAAGGTTTGGGGTAATTTCTACAAAAATGCCATAATCTTCCACGCTTCTGATAACACCCGTAACGGTTTGCCCGGGTGAAAATTCACGGGCATTTTCTTCCCAAGTTCCTAAAAGTTCTTTGTGGGAAAGGGTGATTTTGCCGTCGTCGGCAATGCTTTTTATCACCGCTTTAATATTGTCACCCACATAAAAACGGTCTTTCGGGTGTGAAATGCGGGAAACCGAAATGGCATCAATGGGTAAAAGGGCAATATTACCGCAACCAATGTCACAAAAAGCGCCAAAGCTTTCAAGGTGGGTTACAACCGTGTCAATTACCTGACCGATTTTATACTCGCTTTCGATATAGCTTTTACAAAGGGTTTGCGCCTTTTTGCGTGAAAGCAAAGCGTATAATTCACCATCCTCGTCGCTTTTAATTTCGGTTATAATAAAGCAAACGGGCTTGCCAACGCGGGATATAAGCGCAATATCTCGGGTTGCGCCACTTTCAATTCCGATTGCACCCTCACGCCGTGGGATAACACCTTTCATACACCCTAAATTTACAATAAGGTTGTGGTCGGTGTCACACATAATAACGGGTGCTTCTAAAACCACTCCTCTTATTTGGGCGTCTAAAAGGGTTGCGGGGGAAAGCATATACCTTTTATTTTCCTGTGTGTTGTAAAGTTTACCTTCGGGGTAAAATCCGTTCATTTAACTATCACCTTTCTTTTAAGCTCATTTAATAAAATTATATTAAAAATATATTGAAAAAATGATAGAAAAATGTCCTTGAATTTAAAAATAATAAAAAAACACAAAGACAAAAAATGCCTTTGTGTTTTTTAACTTTATTTTGCTTTGCTTTCGCAGTAAATACAGCGGTAAATTCTGTTTTCTTTGTCGGTCAATTTGAAAATTTGGGGCAATTCTTGTTCGGTGGTGGTAATGCAACGTGGATTTTTACAACAAATTACATTTTCAAGTTTTTCGGGTAAAGCGATTTGTCTTTTTTCCACCGTTTTGCCGTCTTTAATAATGTTAACTGTAATATCAGGGTCAACATAACCCAAAATATCTGCCTTTAAGTCAATGGCTTCGTTAATTTTTATAATGTCTTTTTTACCCATTTTGCGACTTGGTGCATTTTTAATAAGGGCTACCGAACAGTCAAGGTCTTCAAGCTTTAAAAGTGAATAAATTTTCATGCCAAGACCTGCGGTAATATGGTCAATTACAATTCCGTTTTTTATGGTATCAACTGTCATTTATTCCACCTCCAAAAGCATTAAGATAAGTGCCATTCGCATATATTTGCCGTTAAGCACCTGCTTGAAATAACAAGCGCGGGGGTCCTTGTCAACTGCAACGCTAATTTCATTAACACGGGGTAGCGGATAAAGTACCGCCATTTTTTCTTTTGCTAACTGCATTTTTTCGGGGGTTAAAATATAACTGTCACGAAGGCGTAAATAGTCTTCCTCGTTAAAGAAGCGCTCACCTTGTACGCGTGTCATATAAAGTATGTCAAGTTCGGGCATAACGGTTTCTAAATCGGTGGTTTCAATGATTTCAAAGTTATCCTTTTTAAGTGATTCCTTAACATAGGTTGGAAGTTTTAATTCGTTTGGTGAAATAAGAACAAATTTTATGTTTTCATAACGGCGAAGCGCAGTTATAAGCGAGTGCACAGTTCTGCCAAACTTTAAGTCACCGCAAAAACCAACGGTTAAGTTATCAAGACGGCCCATTTCACGCTTAATTGTAAGTAAATCTGCCAAGGTTTGTGTTGGGTGGTTGTGACCGCCGTCACCCGCATTAATTACGGGGATACTTGCGTTCATAGAAGCTACAAGCGGTGCACCTTCTTTGGGGTGGCGCATTGCAATTATGTCAGCATAGCAAGAAACAACCTTTGCGGTGTCGGCAACGCTTTCACCTTTGGAAGCCGAGCTGCTTTGCGCTTCTGAAAAGCCCAAAACACTACCGCCAAGCTCGTACATTGCCGCTTCAAAGCTTAAACGAGTGCGGGTTGAGGGTTCAAAAAACAAGGTTGCAAGTTTTTTGCCCTTGCATTTTTCGGCATATTTTGCGGGGTTTTCAATAATATCGTTTGCGGTGTCAAGTAATTTGTCAATTTCCTTGACTGAAAGTTCTGCAATATCAATTAAACTTCTCATTATTATAATTCCTTTCCGAAATTATGCTTTTGCGCCGTTGATTTCTAAATATTTTTTAATTCTTTCTACATTTTCGGCGTTCTTTTCGTCTTCTTCTAAATATTCGATAATATCATAAACATCAACAACCGAATATACAGGGAAGCCAAATTCTTCGCCAACCTCGGCCATTGCGCTCTTTTCGGTTTTGCCTTTTTCCTTGCGGTCAACCATAACGAAAACTGCGGCTACCTTGCTGTCAGGAAGTGAAGACAAAATTTCCATACTTTCTCTAATAGCGGTGCCTGCGGTGATAACATCTTCAACAATTACAATGTCTTCGCCTTGGGGCTTGTAGCCAACGAAAACACCGCCTTCGCCGTGGTCTTTTTCTTCTTTACGGTTGAAGAAAAACGGAACGTCTAAACCTTCTTTTGATAAGGCACAAGCAACAGACACCGCAATCGGAATACCCTTATAAGCAGGGCCGTAAAGCACGGTTTTCTTGTTGCCGATTTTTTCAAAATATGCTTTGGCATAAAATTCGCCAAGTTTTGAAATTTGGTCACCTGTTTTAATATCGCCCGCGTTTATGAAATAAGGAATTTTTCTACCTGATTTAGCGGTGAAATCACCAAACTTTAAAACGCCTGCACCTTCTAAAAACTGTATGAACTCTCTTTTATAGATTTCCATTTTTCTTTCTCCTTTTAATTACGAATTCCGTATTAAATTATCCTATAAATTCCGCACAGCATCTTTCATACGCTTGAACAGGGTCAGCGGCGGCGGTAATTGGTCGGCCTACAACTATGTAATCGCTGCCGATTTCTTTGGCGGCGGCGGGGGTCATAACACGCTTTTGGTCGCCAATATCGCCATCAGCAAAGCGAACACCTGGGGTAACTGTAACAAAGTTTTTACCGCAACGGTCGTGCACCTTGCCTGCTTCAAGTGGAGAGCACACAACACCAAGTCGGATCGTAGCCATGTCGTTCTGTGAGCCAAGGAGTTGATCATTTGGTTTGTCTTCCTAAGACCGCT
>JAZSNW010000057.1:0-7211 GCA_045536615.1 Acutalibacteraceae bacterium
AAATCTTATTAAGGTGGATGTGATATAATGAAATAAATCCCTTGCGGGATTTATGAAGTATCCCTACGGGATATGAAGTAACTGTCGTTATGAAGTACGCTGCGGCGTATGAGGGATTTATTTTACTTCATATTTTGCCACGGTAAAATACTTCATAACACGTAAGTGTTACTTCATATTGCGTAGCAATACTTCATTAAGTATGATATAATAATTACGGTGATAAAAATGAGAGAAAATAAACTTGCGAATTTATCAATGGATTTTTCAGTAGAAGTTATTGCACTATGTTCTGAAATTAAAGGTCATTATTCTATTGTTAATCAACTTGAACGTTCCGGAACTAGTATCGGGGCAAATATACATGAATCGAATTACGCTCACAGCAGAGCAGATTTTATTGCAAAACTTCAAATCGCATTAAAAGAATGTTATGAAACGGAATATTGGTTGCAGTTATTTGTAAAATCTAATTTAGCAGATGAAAATCGTGTTAAAGAATTGTATGATAAATGCGGTACTATTCGTAGAATACTAGTTGCTTCAATTAACACCGCTAAAAAATAATGAAATAAATCCCTTGTTGGATTTATGAAGTACGCTGCAACGTATGAGGGGGGTTGATTAAATCAATGAAAAACTGTATATTTTGTAAAATTGTAAACGGCGAAGCGCCGTCAATGAGGGTGTATGAAGACGAATTTACGCTTGCGTTTATGGATATTGCTGCTGATGTTGACGGGCATATATGTGTTATACCGAAGGTGCATTGTGAAAGTATATTGGATTGCGAGGGTGAAACACTTTCAAAACTTATGAATACAGTAAAAAAGATTAGCGAACATTTAACTCAAAATTGTGGTTATGGCGGAGTTAATCTTTTAAATGCAAGCGGAAAAGCCGCCGACCAATCGGTTCCGCATTTTCATATTCACATAATTCCTCGCAAAGAGAATGATGGACTTAATACTTGGCCCAAACTTCCGGGTGCGAAAGAAGATATTAAAACTGTTTTTGAAAGAATAAAGATGATATAACAAAAACGGCCTTACCCAATGGGTAAAGCCGTTAATTTTTTATTTGCTTACGATTTCAGTTTTAAAGCCCATATAGGGTTGTAACGCTTTGGGAATTTTAATGGTGTATTTTTCACCATCAAACGAAAGGTTGTTTTCAAGGAAAGCAATTAACATTCTTGGTGGTGCAACAACGGTGTTGTTAAGGGTATGTGCAAGATATTTTTTACCGTCGGCATCTTTAACGCGGATACCAAGTCGTCTTGCCTGTGCATCGCCAAGGTTAGAGCAAGAGCAAACCTCAAAATATTTTTGTTGCTTGGGTGACCATGCTTCAATATCGTAAGATTTAACCTTCAAATCTGCAAGGTCGCCTGTGCAGCATTCAAGTGTGCGAACAGGGATGTCCATACTTCTGAAAAGCTCAACAGAATAGTTCCACATTTTGTTAAACCATTCCATACTTTCTTCGGGCTTGCAGATAACAATCATTTCTTGTTTTTCAAATTGGTGAATACGGTAAATACCGCGTTCCTCAATGCCGTGTGCGCCCTTTTCCTTTCTGAAACAGGGTGAATAGCTTGTTAAGGTTAAGGGAAGCTTTTCTTCTAAAGTAATGGTGTCAATAAACTTACCAATCATAGAGTGTTCGCTTGTGCCAATAAGATAAAGGTCTTCGCCTTCGATCTTATACATCATAGCGTCCATTTCTTCAAAGCTCATAACACCGGTTACAACATTGCTTCTAATCATATAAGGGGGAATACAATAGGTAAAGCCCTTATCAATCATAAAGTCACGTGCATAAGCAAGCACTGCCGAGTGAAGTCTTGCAATGTCGCCCATAAGGTAATAAAAGCCCTCGCCTGCAACCTTGCCTGCAGCTTCCTTGTCAATACCGTTAAATGCCGCCATAATGTCGGTGTGGTAGGGAATTTCAAAGTTAGGCACAGTCTTTTCACCGTACTGCATAACCTCAACATTTTCGCTGTCGTCTTTACCTACAGGCACGCTGCTGTCCACAATGTTTGGAATTTTCATCTGAATTTCCAAAACCTTTTTGGCAAGCTCGTCCTCTTTAATTTCAAGCCCCTTTAATTCTTCGGCTTGCTCGGTAACAAGGCGCTTTGTGGCTTCGGCCTCCTCGCGCTTGCCCTGTGCCATAAGCATACCGATCTGTTTGCTTATTTTGTTGCGGTTTGCACGAAGCTCGTTGGCGCGGTTGTTAGCATCACATTTTTCGTTATAAAGTGCAATAATCTCATCAACTAAGGAAAGCTTAGAATCTCTAAACTTTTTCTTAATGTTTTCTTTCACCAAATCGGGATTATCACAAATAAATCTAATATCCAGCATTTTTTCTCCTCCAAAGGATATAATATACCTTGAGATTATATCACAATGGAAAAAATATGTCAATTAAAGGTGAATAAAAAATGGAAAAATCTAAAAAACCAAATCTTAATACCGAAATGTCGCTTGAAAATCAGCATCGCCCACCCGAAACTGCCGAAGAAATGGTAAATTGCTTTGGCACCTATGAAATTCAGCCAACGGCGGATAATGATTTTCAATACCCCGCAATAGCGCAGGGATTTAACAAAAAAATCATAAAAACCGACCGTGAAAATGAAGAAAGAATGGATAATGAGGGACAAAACCTTAAAAAGCCATACTAATTCTTGACAAAATCGGTGCTAACTATTATAATATACAAGTAAAAATTTGTTTTCTGGAGGAAAAATTATTATGATTAGTGCCGGCGATTTTAGAAATGGCGTAACTTTTGAAGAAGATGGCAACGTGCTTCAGGTTGTTGAATTCCAGCATGTAAAACCCGGTAAGGGCGCTGCTTTCGTAAGAACAAAAACCAAAAATGTAATTACCGGTTCGGTTATTGAAAAAAGCTATAACCCCACCGCTAAATTCCCAACCGCTTTCGTTGAAAGAAAGGATATGGAATATTCCTATGCTGACGGCGATATCTACTATTTTATGGACCAAGAAACCTATGAATTAGTTCCTATTAACGCAAGTGATTTGGGCGACAACTTTAAGTTTGTAAAAGAAAATATGGTTTGCAAAATTTTGTCATACAAGGGCAAGGTTTTCGGTGTAGAACCCCCAACATTTGTTGAACTTCAAATCACCCAAACCGACCCCGGTTTTGCAGGCAACACTGCAACTAACGCAACCAAACCTGCAACTGTTGAAACAGGTGCTGAAATCCGCGTACCGCTCTTTATTAACGAAGGCGATATGGTTCGTATTGACACCCGCACAGGCGAATATATGGAACGCGCATAAGGAGGATATTTATAATGGATATTTGTGAAAAGATTGCTTATATTAAAGGTTTGGCAGAAGGTCTTGGCTTGGACGAAGCTACCAAAGAAGGCAAGGTTTTAACCGCTATTATCGATTTGCTCGAAGATATTACTGAAGAAATCTGCGACATCGAAGATGGCTGCGACGAACTTATGGAACAAATCGACGCTGTCGATGAAGACCTTTCTGCTTTGGAAGACATTATTTATGAAGATGATTGCGATTGCTGTGACTGTGATTGTGATGATGACTGCTGCGATTGCGATGATGAAGTTTACGAAATCGAATGCCCCGCTTGCAACGACATCATTTATTTAGATGCTGAAATGTTGGAAGAAGAAGGCATGGTTTGCCCCAACTGCGGTACCGAGCTTGAATTTGATTTTGACGGTTGCGACTGCTGTGACTGTGAAGAAGCCGAAACCGAAGAATAATTCTTTAAATTAAAAGCCGCGCCGCAAAGCGCGGTTTTTTTATGAGGTATTTATTATGAAAAAAAGTA
Organism: Acutalibacteraceae bacterium; assembly: GCA_045536615.1. Taxonomy (GTDB): domain Bacteria; phylum Bacillota; class Clostridia; order Oscillospirales; family Acutalibacteraceae; genus UBA737. The sequence goes on from JAZSNW010000057.1 coordinate 3,847, forward strand.
AAATAATTTCAATTTCCGTTTTGGCGGTAATTTTTGTTGGCGTAATGGTGTTAGCCCTTACAGGTGTTCTTGAAAGTTTTGAACCCACATTACATACACTTTTAAATCCCAACGCTGAAATTGGCGAATTTATGCACAGTTTCACCGTTTTTGGCGATACTATTTTGGATGTTTTCTTAATTGCTGTTTTGGTGTTTTTACCCTTCACAACCAAACAGGTTGGTATTCCCGTTGCGGCAACTGCGATTGTTTCTACTGTTTTAAACAAGGTTATAAAAGCAATTGTTGCCCGTCCCCGTCCTGAAAATATGCTTTTAGAGGTTGGCAGTTTTAGCTTCCCAAGCGGTCACGCTATGAACAACGCCGCAATTTATATTGCAATTATGATTTGCCTTTTACCACTTTGCAAAACCAAGGCGCAAAAGGGTATTGTAATTACAATTTTTACTCTTATTCCGCTTATTATAGGTGTTTCACGCGTTTACTTTAACGTTCACTTTGCAAGTGATGTTATATGCGGTTGGTGCTTGGGCGCTATTGTTGCCCTTGTGATGACCGAACTTGTAAAACCCGGTCTTACTAATTTTTCAAAGTTAAAAAAGGGTGCTTAATATGAATGCTACCAAACCCCGGCTTCAGTATGAAGTGGCAAATCAAAACCAAAAAGGTGTTCCTGTAATTGTTGTTGCGGGTGGTTCGTCAACACGGATGGGTCAAAACAAACAACTTATAAATCTTTGCGGTTTGCCGGTGCTTGTTCGCACCTTAAAGGTGTTCGAGCAATGCGATGATATTTCAAATATAATTCTTGTTGCTTCAAGCGAAACGGTTTTAGAATATCAAACTTTGTGTGAAAAGTATATGCTTTCAAAGGTGTTCGATATTGTGACGGGTGGACAAAACCGTCAAGAATCAGTGCTTTGTGGCATGAATTGTCTTAAAGAAAGTGATAAGTTTGTGCTTATACACGACGGCGCACGCCCACTTGTCACAAATGATGTTATAAGCCGTGTTATTAACGGACTTAAAACTTATTCGGCGGTTACACCCGTTGTTAAAGTTAAAGATACTATTAAACAAATTGCTGAAAATGGCGAGGTTATAAAAACCGTAAAGCGTGACGATTTGGTGCAGGTACAAACCCCACAAGGTGTGGAAGTCCAAAAATATCTTGCCGCATTAAAAAACAAGGATTTAAACCTTTTTACCGACGATGTTTCAATTTTTGAAGCCGCAGGGGAAAAGGTGCTAACGGTTTTTGGCGACTATAAAAACATTAAAATAACCACACCCGATGATGTTATTGTGGCAGAGGCGTTTTTGAAGGGGGATTTTACCGAATGAGAATAGGTCACGGTTATGATGTTCACAAGTTTTGTGAAGATAGAAAACTTATTATCGGCGGGGTGGAAATACCTTTTGAAAAGGGGCTTTTGGGCCACAGCGATGCCGATGTTTTGCTTCACGCAATAAGCGATGCCCTTTTGGGTGCAGCGGCTTTGGGGGACATTGGTAAGCATTTTCCCGACAGCAGTGCCGAATTTTTAAATATCGACAGCCGAATTTTACTTCGCAGGGTTATAGCGCTTTTAAAGGATAAGGGCTATACCGTTTCAAATATTGACGCAACGGTTATTGCACAAAAGCCGAAAATGGCGGCATATATTGAAAAAATGCGCCAAAACATTGCCGATGACTGCGGTGTTTTTGTTGATAAAATCAATGTAAAAGCCACCACAGAAGAGGGGCTTGGCTTTACGGGTGAGCTGCTTGGCATTTCAGCCCACGCGGTGTGCATAATTACACAAGAATAAAAAAATAAAGCTTGTCATATCCTTTTATTAAGAGGGGATATGATGAAGCTTTATTTTATCTTTACCAAAAAGGGTTTGGCGGTTATTTTTGCGTTGGTTATACTATTTCTTATAATAGTTGGCCAGTTTTCGACCGTTAATTTAAATTTTATCGATGGTTCAACAAATCAAAAACGAATGGAATATTTCACTTCCATTGGGCTTGATGTTAATGCTACTGCCGTTTTGGTAAAGCAAACCCGTATACCCGAAAAGCTTTCGGGTGTGTTTTTGGAATACAGCAATATTTTAAAAAAATCGGGCTTTGATATTTCTGACTATCGCGGAAAAAATGCAACATATTACTGCTATTCTTTAAAAAACGAGCCACAAAAAAGCGTTAACATTTTGGTGGTTGAAGATAAAATTATAGCAGGGGATATCACCGACAATTTAAGCGGTGAAATTACCGCTTTGACGAAAGGAAAATGAATGAAACAGGAACGATTAGACAAAATAATAGCAACGCAGTTTAATGTGTCGAGAAGAGATGCACGAATTGCCATACGCCGTGGAAAAGTAAAGATGGGCGGTAAAATCGTGCGTGATTTCGGTTTGCTTACGAATGTTGACAGCGATATTTCATTTGACGGACAGGCACTTGATTACAAAGAGCATATTTATATACTTATGAACAAGCCAAAGGGTGTTTTGTCTGCAAGTAGTGACAAAAATAAAAAAACTGTTGTTGATTTGGTGCCCGAAAATCTTCGCCGACAGGGACTTTTTCCTGTTGGTCGGCTTGATAAGGACACAACGGGATTTTTAATTATTACAGACGACGGTGATTTCGCTCACAAAGCAATATCCCCTAAATATGAAGTTTATAAAACCTATATTGTGGAATTAGATGGTGTTTTGACCGAAGATATGATAACCGCTTTTGCCGAAGGTATTGTTTTGGCAGACGGGACCAAGTGCCGAAAAGCAACTTTGGAAATTTTAAGTTTACACATAGCAAAGGTTAAAATTTGTGAAGGTAAGTATCACCAAATTAAAAGAATGTTTGGTGTTGTGGGACTTGGCGTAAACGAATTAAAGCGTGAATCGGTTGGTTCGCTTTCGCTTCCAAAAAATTTGGCACAGGGTGAATGTATCGAGCTTTCAACCACCGAAATTGAGCAAATTTTCACAAATTGTTAATAATAGGTGGCGAAATAACCAAAAAACAAAACATAACATTGGCTACATTTTGCATAGAAATAATCGCCAAGTTTTGATATAATACCATTGTACTATCGGGGGAATGTGATATCCCCTAAATTTTAATCACAGGAGAATTATAATATGGCAAGTTTATCACTACGTAATGTTTACAAAAAGTATCCCGGCGGTGTAGTTGCTGTTACCGATTTCAACCTTGAAATCAAGGACAAGGAATTTATCATCCTCGTTGGTCCTTCGGGTTGCGGTAAGTCTACTACTTTAAGAATGGTTGCAGGTCTTGAAGAAATTTCCGAAGGTGAAGTTTACATCGGCGACCGTCTTGTTAACGACGTTGCACCTAAAGAC
>JAZSNW010000104.1:0-3391 GCA_045536615.1 Acutalibacteraceae bacterium
GAATTGCCGATGAGCTTATTGCCAGTGGCAGAGCAACCGAAAATGAACCCGAGGTTCTTGACTGTGGTAAGTATGCAGGCATGACAACAATGGAAGCAAGAAAAGCTATTCTTGCAGATCTTGAGGCGGGCGGCTATCTTAAGGAAGTTGAACCTCGCAAGCACGAGGTTGGCACTTGCTACCGTTGTCACAACACTATTGAACCCATGGTTTCAAAACAGTGGTTTGTTCGTATGTTGCCCCTTGCAAAGCCTGCTATTGAAGCAGTTGAAAAGGGCGAAATTAAATTCGTTCCCGAAAGATTTACAAAGAACTATCTTAACTGGATGAACGGTACTCGCGACTGGTGTATTTCCCGTCAGCTTTGGTGGGGACACAGAATTCCTGCTTGGTACTGCGCTGACTGCGGCGAAACTATCGTTTCAAAGACTGAGGCAACCGTTTGCCCCAAGTGCGGCGGCACACATCTCCATCAGGATGAGGATACGCTTGATACCTGGTTCTCATCAGCACTTTGGCCTTTCTCAACTCTTGGTTGGCCCGAAGAAACTGATGACCTTAAGCATTATTATCCCACAAATACACTTGTTACGGGATATGATATCATTGGCTTCTGGGTATCCCGTATGATTTTCTCTGCACTTGAATATACAGGAAAAGTACCTTTTGACACCGTTCTTATTCACGGCCTTGTTCGTGACTCGCAGGGTAGAAAAATGTCAAAATCTCTTGGCAATGGTGTAGACCCCCTTGAAGTTATCGATACTTACGGCGCTGACGCGCTCCGCTTCTCGCTTGCAACCGGTAACAGCCCCGGTAACGATATGCGTTATATCCCTGAACGCGTTGAGGCAAGCCGTAACTTTGCAAACAAGATTTGGAACGCCGCAAGATTTATTTTAATGAATCTTGAAAATGATAGCGAAATCCCCCTTGATTTAAATGCATTAGCACTTGAAGATAAGTGGATTTTATCGCAGTACAACACTATTGTTGCAGAAGTAACCGAAAACCTTGATAAGTTCGAGCTTGGCCTTGCTATTCAAAAGCTTTACGACTTTGTTTGGGACGTTTTCTGTGACTGGTATATTGAAATTTGCAAAGCACGTCTTAACGGTGATGATGAAACCGCAAAGAACACCGCTCGCAGCGTATTGGTTTATGTATTTACCAACACCTTAAAGCTTTTGCATCCCTTTATACCTTTCATCACTGAAGAAATTTGGCAATCAATGCCTCACAGTGGTGAAGCGCTTATGATTTGCGAATGGCCCAAGTTTAGCGCCGACCTTGCCTTTAAGGCGGAAGAAGCTGACTTTGAAAAAATTATGGCTGTTATCAAGGCAGTTCGTAACCGCCGCGCTGAAATGAACGTACCCCCCAGCAAAAAAGCAAAGGTATGTATTGCTTCTGCTGATAAGGATGTATTCTTAAGCGGTACCGCTTACATTTGCCGCTTAGCTTATGCAAGTGAGGTTGAAGTAGGCGATGGCTTTGATTCTGATGGCGCTGTTCGTGTTATCACCGATTCCGCTACCGTTTATATGCCTATGAAGGAATTGGTTGACTTTACGGCTGAAATCGAACGCCTTAAAAAAGACCTTAAAAAAGCCGAAGAGGATAAGGAATTCTTTGAAAAGAAGCTTAACAACCCCGGCTTTATGGCAAAGGCGCCTGCCGCTTTGGTTGAACAACAAAAAGCGGGTCTTCAAAAGGCACTTGACAAAATAGAAATGATTAACGGCTCGATTAAGGATATTGAGTCGCAAATGTAAATTTATGTATCTTCCAAAGTGTGACCGCTTCCTATGAAGCGGTCACTTTCGGTGTAACGAATCGTTACGGTTGTAGCAAATTTAAGTCAGCAAAGCATTAAGTACAACAAGATTTTTACTCATCACAGTTACACTGTTTATGACAAGTTTTAAAACGCTTAAAAAGGGCTTGTTGTCACAGCTTTTTCGACCCTACTGTTACTTAAAGTCACAATATGTGTCTTTCAAAACAAAAATCATCATCAGTGCACTCTGGGTATATTTTATGCTCTGTTTCTTTGCGTTTTTTGTTTTACGGTACAGCTTTTTATTGGCTACAATAATATAATGCACCGCTTTTGAAATATAATACTTGTAAGGTTTTGGTGTTATATGAAATATTTAGAAATTTTAAATTATATTCACTCTTTGGGTAATTTTTCTTTGCCGCCAACCCTTGACCGAATTAAAACCGTTTTAAATAAACTTGAAAATCCGCAAAATAATTTTAAATCGGTTCACATTGCGGGCACTAATGGCAAAGGTTCGGTTTCGGCGATGACCTCAAAGGTTTTTGAAAATGCGGGGTATAAAACTGCGCTTTTTATTTCGCCCTTTGTGGTTGATTTTCGCGAAAGAATTCAAATAAACGGTCAGTTTATAACCGAAGAAGAACTTGTTTGTTGTGCCGAAAAAGTTATGGCAACAGGTGTAAAGCTTACCGAATTTGAATTTATAACCGCTACCGCTTTTTTATATTTCAGCGATAATCAATGCGAAATTGCCGTAATTGAAACGGGTCTTGGCGGTCGGCTTGATGCAACCAACAGTTTAACAAATGTTATTTCAAGCGTTATTACAAAAATTGGTCTTGACCACACTGCCGTTTTGGGTGATACGATTGAGCAAATCACTGCCGAAAAGTGCGGAATTATTAAAAACGCACCTGTTATAACAAGTTTTAGCCAAACTGATAATGCGATGTCGGTTTTGGGTGAATATAACCCTATTATTCCACAAAAATCACAACTCGAAATTTTAAAAAGTGATATTACGGGCAACACCTATATATATAAAGGTGTAAAATATAAAACTTCGCTTATCGGTGAGCATCAAATTGAAAACTCACTAATTGTGATTGAAACGGTTAAAAATTGCGGTATTGACATAGCTGATGAAATCGTGCAAAAGTCACTCAGCGAAACTTATTTTCCTGCAAGACTTGAAGTTATTTCAAAAAATCCGCTTATCGTGTTGGATGGTGCCCATAATCCCGACGGGGCAGAGGCGTTGGCTGAGTTTTTAAAGCGATATAACGGCAAGGTGTCGGCAATTATTGGTATGATGAAGGATAAGGATGTTGACACCGTTTTAAAAACCACTCTACCTTATATATATAAGGCGGTGGCTGTTGCGGTTGAAAATATGCCTCGCAGTATGAAAACTGACGAACTTTTTTTAAAAATCAGTAAATACACAAATTGTGAAATTGCTGACAGTTATGACAAAGCGCTCGATATATTAAAAAATGAAGAAGCCATTTTTGTTTTTGGCTCGCTTTATTTAGCATCCCAAATTCGTGACAAATTAAAAAATTTCAAGCCATAACTTAATACGACATTTTTTTCAAGGACAAG
>JAZSNW010000021.1:0-4348 GCA_045536615.1 Acutalibacteraceae bacterium
CACCACTAATGCCCCAATGGGTTGCCATTGTTTCGGGGAGCTTACCCCATACGGCAAGACCAAAAGCAATAGGGGAAAGGGTAAATAAACACGAAATCAGTATTTTAAGCCAATTCTTTTTAAGCATTTTCATTTTCTCCTTTCAAATCAGTAATCCATAATAAAGTTTCCTCTAAAACCGATACATTTATTTCATAATAAATAAATTTGCCTTTGCGGTTATCGCGAATTAAGTCGGCCTCTTTAAGCACCGATAGGTGACGGGAAATCGATGCGTCGGTAACCGAAAACGCAGCGGAAATTTCCCCCGCTGAAAGCGGACCTTTTTTTAACATATTAAGTATATCTCGCCTTATAGGGTCACAAAGGGCTTTTAATGTTTTTTGCAAAGCCATAAATACACCTCATTTAACATTTAACCAAATTGTTAAATGTATTATAGCATATTCATTAAGTGGTGTCAATATGAAATAAAAAAACTCGGTAGAATTTCTACCGAGTTTTGATTTTTATTAAGCTTATTTCTTGCCCTTTGCCAAGCGATAACGTTTCCAAATAACCCAAACCGGACCTGAAACAAAGATAGAAGAAATACTACCTGAAAGAAGACCAAAGAGCATTGGAATAGCGAAGGTGCGAAGAGTTGTAAGACCGAAAATTTCAGAAACAACAACGATGGTTGCAACAGCCAAAATGGTTGTAACGGTGGTAACAATGTTACGAATTAAAACCTTATTAACACTAATATTTACAAGCTCACCAATTTCCATTTGGGGATTGAACTTTTCGTTTTCACGAACACGGTCATAAACAACGATGGTATCGTTAAGTGAATAACCAAGCATTGTAAGAACAACTGCAATATAGTTAGAATCAATTTGAAGTCTGAAGAACACACAAGCAAAGAAGGTGATAAGTACATCAAATATAAGTGCTAAGAATGCAGTTAATGCAGCAGATACACCACCAATTTTTCTAAAACGGATGCCTACATAAATTACAACCAAAAGGGCGGTAATTAAAACAGCAACCATACTTTTTGCAAAGAATGAACCAGCGATTGTCGGACTAACCGAGTTTGAATTATAAACTTCAATTTTGTTGTTTTTAAACTTTTCGGTCAAGGCCTTTGTTAATGACTCTTGGTCCTTTGCGGAAAGTGCATTTTTGCCCGCAAGAGAAATTTCAAAACTTTGGGTGTCACCTGCAAGTGAGGTGGACTTAGTCAAAGTATATTCTTTGTTGAGTTTTTCATCAACAACAGCGGAAATATCTTTTTCAGAAATTTCACCTGTGTAAGAGTAAGAAACCTTTGCACCGCCCGAGAAGTTGATATCAAGCTTAACACCAAAAATAGCGGCGAAGATAGTACCAATAGCAAAAATTGCGATATAAGTAATTAAGACGGGTTTTAAGGTTTTGTTAAAATCAATATTAAAATTACGCATTTTTCTTACCTCCGTACAAAGCGGGATTTCTCAAAAACTTTGCTTTTGAGATGCTCTTGATCATAATTCTGGAGGCAACAACGCCCATTATAAGATTGAAGATAGTACCAACGAGTAGGGTGTAGCCGAATGAGTAAATAGAGCCGGTGATTGATGTGCCAAAGAGTGACATTAAGGGTGAGAAGATTTGTGCAAGCAAGCTGTCGGGAGTACCGAAAGCACCCATAAGCACGATTGACACGATTACGATGGTAACGTTACCGTCGATAATAGCGCTGAGTGAGTTTTTATAACCCGAATCAATAGCGCCGTCAATGGTTTTGCCCTTTTCAAATTCGTCGCGGATGCGTTCGGCTGCAATAACATTACAGTCAACACCCACACCGATTGAAAGAATAATACCTGCAATACCGGGAATGGTTAAGGTAAAGCTTTCAACACCTGCGAAATAACCTGAAATGCAGGCAATAGAGCCGGCAAGCTGACCTAAAAGTGCAAATGCAGCAACAATACCGTTAATGCGGTAGCGTGCAATCATTAAAAGACAAACAAGCGCAAATGCGATAGAGCCCGCAATAACCATTACATTAAGCGCATCATTACCAAGGGTTGGTGAAATAACCTGAAGCTTGCTGTCGTCAACGGTTAAAGCAAAGGGAAGTGAGCCCGCATTGATTTTATCGGCAAGTGCTTCGGCTTCCTCTGCAGTGGCACCGCCCATAGTGATAACTGCTTCGCCGTTGGTGATTTGCTCATTAACGGTTGGGGCGGATATCATGGTGTCATCCATCCAAATAGAGATGGTTTTTTGGAGCTGTTCCTTTGTGCCCTGTGAAAACTTTTCCTTACCGCTGTCCTTAAGCTCAAGCTGAACAAGGTAAGAAAATTCACCGTTTTCAAGCTGCTGATAGGCGGGGGTTGCCTTTTTAACATCAGCACCTGTTAAAATAACCTTTGATGAATCTTGGTCCTTACAGAATTTCAAAAGTGCGGTTGCGCCAAGCTCTTGCACAGCAGCCGCGGCGTCAAAATCACTTTCTTCTGCTGCCCATGGGAAACGAACAATAATTTGCTTGTTATTCTTGTCAGCATAGATTTCATAGTCGGTTATGTTTTGGTTTACAAGACGGGTTTCAAGAATTGTTTTTGCGGCATCAATGTCATCATCAGTGATTTTAATGCCTTCCTTGTCGGGTGAGAAAACTGCCTCAACACCGCCACGGATGTCAATGCCCCAACGAATATCGTTGGCACCCTTAAAATAAACGATTTTTGTGTCGCCGTAATAGTTTTTAATCCCGAAGAAAGCGGTGTATGTAAGCGCTAAAATCAAGACTACAACCATTATAAACGGCAAAATGCCTTTTCTTTTGGACTTCATAGTAATCCTCCACTGTAATGTGATTTATTTATTATACTAAAATAAAAGAACAAAGTCAATTATTTATAAGTTTTTCAAGTGCCGCATATTTAACAGCGGTACAAAGAACGAGGGATGCTTTTTCAATTTCCTGTACAGATGGGTAAGATGGTGCAATTCTTAAATTGCAGTTTTTGGGGTCTTTGCCATAAGGATAGGTAGCGCCCGCAGGGGTTAAAATCATACCTGCATTTGCACAAAGTTGTTCAACGCGCTTTGCACAACCTTCCATAACATCAAGCGATATAAAATAGCCACCCTTTGGTTTGGTCCAGGTTGCAATTTCTTTGCCTTCAAGTGTACTGAGAGCATTTAAAACCGCTTCAAATTTTGGTCTTAAAATTTCGGCGTGTTTTTTCATGTGGTCCTTAACGGCTTGTGCATTTTCAAAAACACGGGCGTGGCGAAGCTGATTTAACTTGTCGGGGCCAATGGTTTGAAATTTCATTCTGCTCTTTAAAAGCTCAACATTATTTGGGCTTGCCGCTTCAACCGCAACACCGGCCCCTGGGAAGGTCACCTTTGAAGAGGAGGTGAAAATAATCGGTAAGTCGGGGTTGCCGGCTTTCACACATTCGGAGTAAATGTTTAAAAGTTCGTCGGTTTCATCATATAAGTCGTGAATAACATAAGCGTTGTCCCAAAAAATCTTAAAGTCGGCGGCAGCGGGTTTTAAACGTGCCATACGCTTTACAACCTCATCAGAATAGGTGTTGCCAACGGGGTTTGAATATTTTGGCACGCACCAAATACCCTTAACGCTGGGGTCTTTAACCCATTCTTCAACCTCGTCCATATTTGGTCCGTTTTCATCACTGGTGATAGTGATAAGTTCGAAACCAAAGTATTCGGTTATGGCAAAGTGGCGGTCATATCCGGGGGAAGGACACAAAAACTTACGGTTTTTGCATTCATACCAAGGGTCGCCACCCAAGCCGTGTGTCATTGCTTGGGCTACGGTGTCAAACATCATATTAAGAGATGAATTGCCACCAACAATAATTTGGTGGGGGTCAAGTTCTAAAATATCGGCAAAAATCTTTTTAAGTTCAACAAGACCGTCAAGACCACCGTAATTTCGGCAATCGATACCGTCAATGTTTTTAAAGCCGGTGTCGTTTCCAACAAGGTCAAACATCTTTTGGCTTATGTCCATATTGTCAAAACCGGGCTTGCCGCGTGACATATCGAGCGACAAATGCATTGAACGCAGTTTTTCATACTCAGCTTTAACGGCCGAAAATTCTGCTTCAAGTTCCGATTTGTTCATCTGTAAATAACTTTGCATAATGAAAATCTCCTTTGCTAAATAACTAATATATAATACTATATATCTAAAAATTTTGCAAGAGTTTTTAGGAAGTTTACTGAAATGTAGTAAAAAATACAAAAAATAGATAAATTTTCTATTGTTATATCCCAAAAACGTGTTAGAATAATAAGCGGTGATAAAAATGTTTAGAAAAACAAAAATTGTTTG
>JAZSNW010000025.1:0-8242 GCA_045536615.1 Acutalibacteraceae bacterium
ATATAATGACCTTTTTACAAGTAACCCTATTTCTTTTAGAAGGCTTTAAATTATCTTTGCTAATCTTTGCGGTGACGCTGCTCTGCGGCGCACCGCTTGGTTTGCCTATTGCCTTTTGTTCGATGAGTAAATTTAAACCTTTGAAGTATGCAACCAAGGTTTTTGTTTGGATAGTTCGCGGTATACCGCTTATGCTTCAAATTTTTATTTTTTACTATGCCCCGGGTTTGATTTTTAATATACCAATTTCTCGTGAAATTAACTTATTTTTCGTGCAAAACTACGGCATAGAAAATATGGGCATGATAATACCTGTATTAGTTGCTTTTGCAATTAACTATGCTTGCTATTTTTCGGAAATTTACCGTGGCGGTATTGAAAGCATTTCGCAAGGGCAGTATGAAGCCGGATATGTTTTAGGTCTTACCAAATCACAGGTATTCAGAAAAATTGTTTTAAAACAAGTAATTAAGCGTATCGTGCCCCCAATGTCAAATGAAATTATCACACTTATTAAGGATACCGCACTTGCTAATTGCATAATGCTTCCCGAAATTATTATGAAAGCGGGTCAACTTGCAAGTCGTGACGCACTTGTTTGGCCGCTTTTCTACACAGGTGTGTTTTATTTGATTTTTGTCGGTATTTTAACTATTGTTCTTGGCAAGGTTGAGAAAAAACTCGACTATTTCAAGAGTTAGGGGGGAACTGATATGGCTTTTTTAGAAATTAAAAACATTAAAAAAAGCTTCGGCAAGTACGAGGTTTTAAAGGATATCAGTTTTTCACTTGAAAAGGGCGAGGTTTTATCGATTATCGGTTCTTCGGGAAGCGGTAAAACAACCTTGCTTCGTTGCATCAATTTCTTGGAATTTTCAGAAGAGGGTATAATTTCGGTTGATGGTAATGTGATTTATGACGGCGGCAGTCTTCATAAGTATACTGATGCTGAAATTCGTGAAAACCGTTTGCATTTTGGCATGGTTTTTCAGTCCTTTAATTTGTTCCCGCAATATACCGTTTTAGAAAATGTAACCTTGGCACCCAAACTTTTAAAACGCGGCACAAATGAAGAAATTGAAGAAAATGCGAAAAAACTTATTGAAAAGGTTGGTCTTACCGAAAAGATGGATTTCTATCCCTGTCAGCTTTCGGGCGGTCAACAGCAGCGTGTTGCTATTGCAAGGGCGTTGGCACTTGACCCGCAAATTCTTTGCTTTGACGAGCCGACATCGGCCTTGGACCCCGAGCTTACAGGTGAAGTTTTAAAGGTTATAAAAGGTCTTAAAGGTAAAGACAGCACAATGATTATTGTAACTCACGAAATGGATTTTGCAAAAAACGTTTCGGATAAAGTAATATTTATGGCGGACGGTGTTATTGAAGAAATGGGCACACCCGAAGAAGTATTCGACAACCCCAAATCTGAAAAAACCCGCAATTTCTTAAATAAATCAAACGAAATATGAGGTGACTTTATGGCTCCTGAAAAAATAACCGAAAATATGGTTGACGAGCTTTTTGAACTTTTGGCATCAATTGAAAATGCTAAGGATATGGAAATTTTGTTTGCCGACCTTTGCACAAAAAATGAAATTGAACAAATGACACAGCGTTTGGTGGCTGCAAAGCTTTTACTTCAGGGCAAAACCTATAATCAAGTGATAGAGGCAACCGATATTTCTTCCGCTACTTTAAGCCGCGTTTCAAATGCGGTAAAATACGGAAAAGGGTATAAACAGTTTATAAAATAAATAAAAATCCGTCAGTTTTACTGACGGACTTTTTTATATCAATTCAATAATTATACCGATTGTACCGCGTTGCCCTTTTGTTGCACGGTGTGAGTGAAGCATATCGCTGTTACACTGTGTGCATAAATCGGCAATATCCATGTTATCTTCTTTTATACCGGCGTTTATCAGTATTTGCTTGTTGGCTTCAACCATATCGAGCCAATACTTTCCGCCGCCTTTATCGGTGAAAATTTTGTCGAGCTTAAGGTGTGAAAGCTTTTTAAATTCGTTAAAAACAGGTGTGTCTACCTCATAACAGCACTTATGAATACAAGGGCCGATACAAGCGATAATGTCACTTGGGTTGCAATTGAATTCTTGTTGCATTTTTTGGACGGTTACTTTGCCGATTTCCTTAACAGTGCCACGCCAACCCGAATGAGATGTGGCGATAACCTTTTTAACAGGGTCGCAAAAAATAAGCGGTGTACAGTCGGCATACTGTGTTACAAGCGCAACACCTGAATGATTAGTGATAAGACCGTCGATATCTTGGAAAGAATCTTTTGAAAAACCGGTACCGCAGTGGCTTTTATCAACAATTTTTACATTATTGGTGTGGGTTTGTCGGCTTAAAACCAAATGAGAAGTGTCAATGCCGACACAGTCGCACAAAAGTTCATAATTTTTAACAACATTTTCTCTTGTGTCGCCCGTGTAAAAACCCATATTCATTTCGCCATAGGGTGCGGGGCTTACACCGCCGATTTTAGTTGAAAAAATATGGCGGACAATGCCTGTTTTTAAAAGTTTTGGGAAGGTTAAATAAACGACATCGCCGTTTTTACAAATATTTAAATTGTTCGATTTCATCATTTTCTTCCTTATTTGTGATATCTTCTAAAAGGGAATTAAGGTTGTGGAGGATTTTTTGTTTTGCTTGTGACGAAAAACTGTTTTCAATTTCACATAGAGCCAAGCTTAGCATAGGTGGTCGGTTAAGTGAATGGGAATCAGTTGCGATAAAGGTTACTAACCTTTGGTCAAAAAGTTTCTTTATTATGCGGTTATATGATTTATCAAAAAAAGACGCACAGTTTACTTGTGTTAAAATCTTATTTTCTTTTATAAATTTTAAAAAGTTTTTAAAACCACGACTTTTATGATAACGTTCGATATGGGGGATAATTGGTATAAGACCCAAATCGTTTTTTAAATATAATATTTCATCCATAAAAATTTTATCAATAAAATAAGGATTTGGTTCAATCAAAATATATCGGCTTTTATTTATTGTGAAATCGTTAATATATTCGCTTTTGGAAATACCGCGAAAATAAAACAGTTCGCACCCAATTAAAATTTTTGGTAAATCGTTTGTTGCGACTTTTGATAACTTTGAAAACGAAGCGGCAACCCTTGTTTTAAAGGCATCAATAGTGTCGCTGTCGGGATAAAAATGCGGTGTGGCAATAACATCTGTAATGCCTTGTGCTTTCATCATTTTTAAAAGTTCTAAAGAAATTTTAACATTTTTTGCGCCGTCGTCACAGTCGGGCAAAATGTGTGTATGCAAATCAAGCAACATTGTGGGTTGTCACCTCCAAATTCGGTATTAAAAAACGGGAGAAAAAATCCTCCCGCTTTTATTTTAATAATAAGTCTTTCCGCTTTTATAGTAGCTATATTTGCTTTTATAATATCCTTTTGGTCTGGGGTCGGCGCCGTTTATGATAACACCATCAACCTTAACACCTAAAACATCAAGTGCTTTAACTGCCTTTTTATAAGCATCGTGTGTTGTGTTTTCTGCGCGAACAACCAAAATAACTGCATCAACCTTTTGTGCAATTACCAATGCGTCAGAAACAGGGTTAATGGGGGGAGTATCAATTATAACATAATCGTATTCTTCACTTAGCTCTTTTAAAAGTTCGTCAAATTTTGTGGTGTTTAAAAGTTCGGTAGACTTAACCGGAAGGGTGTTACAAGTGATAACATCCATATAATCGTTGTGTTTGTGAATTGCTTCTTTAACGGTGGCTTTTTCAAGGATAATATCCAAAATGCCGACACTGTTATCAATTTTTAATTTTTTATGAATTGTTGGCTTATGAACGTCGCAGTCAATAATTAAAACGCGTTTTTCAAGTTGAGAGATGGTAATTGCAACATTAAGAGATGTTGTAGATTTACCTTCGGCAGCGTTTGGGCTTGAAATAGCCAAAATTTTGGCGTTTTTCTTGGCCATAAGGTTTATTATATTGGTGCGAGTATTTTTGTATGATTCAACAATGGCGAATGTTATTCTTTGACGAACATCGGCCATAACTAATTTTTCATTCGAAGGTTTATTAGCCATTTTTAAATACCTCCTTATTCTTTACTTTTATAGTAAGATTTTTTGTTACTTTTAACATTAAAGTCCGGAATATTTCCGAGAACGGGGACATCATAATGTGTTGAAAAATCTTCGTCGGATTTAATTGTGATATTAAAAATAAAAATAAGGAACACAATGGCATAGCATAAAATGGCACCTGCCATAAAACCAATAGCGGTTGTTCTTACAGTTTGGGGAGCGGTTTTATAAGATGAACTTGCGGGGGTTGTTATATAAATGCGGGTGTTGACAATTAACGCTGAAACATATTCAGATGCCTCGTCTAAAAATGCATTTGTGATGGCGACAACATCTTCTTTTGCAGATGTATCGTTTTTGGATGATGCAAGTTCAAAAGAAATATCCAAAACCATGGAATCTTCTTCCGGAACTGCAAGGCGCATAGCACCCCTTAATTGACCGGCAGAGTATTTGCCATTGAATTTTTGAGCGACTTCTTCATAAATTTCGGGGCTGTCTAAAAGTTTTCTAACGGTAGGGATAAGGTTAACCGAAGCCGCAATTTGCGAGTTTTCAACCGGTTTCCCATCTTCATCGGTGATAAGACCGCCGTTGGTTACCAAAATAGAACCTTTTGAAGCAAAACGTTCGGCGGTAAATTCTTCACAGTAAACGAAAGCACCGACGGCGCAAACAATTGCTGCAAGTATGATTATTATTAAATTTTTTAATAATATATCAAGTAAATCTTTTGCGGAAATATTGTTCAATTTATACACCCTTTATTTTAATGTCATAATACACCATTTTGATAAATAACATTATATATTATTGTTAGTAAAAAAGCAATATATAATTTATTGAATTTTAGATATTTGTTTGTGAGAATCAAATATTTCACTATAACTTTTATATGCGTTTTTATAAACTTCGATAATATATGCGCCGTTATATCCTTTTGATGATAAAAACGAGAAAAAATCCTTAAAATTAAAACCACCGTTTAATGGTAGCAAACAATCACCGGCGAGTGAATGGTCGCTTATGTGACAGTGCTTAATGTGGGGATGAAATTCTTCAACAATTTCAAAAGGGTTATATCCCGAACGGATTGCTTGTTTTACATCAAAGCAAAACTGTGCATCGTCACCCAAAATATCGCACATAGATTTTAAAAATTCCTTATCGCGTGAACGGAAGTTTGCAACATTTTCTTGCAAAACGGTGACGCCGTTTTTACGGGTTTGTTCGTTTAGCAGCATATAACGTTGGCAATATTCTTCGTCGGTTGTAATGCCATTGTCTTTACCACCATGAAGAATAATATATTTTGCGCCGAGCTGAGCTGCAATTTCAGAATAGCGCTTAAATTTTTCAACACCTTCGTAAAATCTGCGTTCATAGTCAGAAAAAAGCAAAAATGATTCTGCCAAAGAATATGTGGGGTGAATGGCTTTTATATCTATTTTGTATTCATCCTTTATATCGGATAAAATATCAACAAAAGCGGGTTTCATTTCACTTTCGCAGTTTATAAAAATTTCGGTTGTTTTAACACCCGCCTTGGCGATTTCTAAAAGTGCAAGTTCGGTTTCAAGGGGATATAACGAAGCGGTCGAAACACCGATATTCATAGCTAATCTTCTCCCTTCGGGGTGATATATACGGTTTTGTTTGTGGTGTAAATAACCATACCCGCTTTTGCGCCGTTTGGTTTTTTAACAAATTTAACGGGGGTATAGTCAACCGGCACTTGCGCCGAATCACACGCTTTTGAATTAAGAACTGCCAGTGTTGCCGCTTGTAAAACGGTTTCATCGCTTACTTCATTGCCGCTACAAAAAACAATAACGTGACTGCCAGGGATATTTTTGGTATGAAACCACAAATCATTTTTCGCAGCCAAAACAGTTGTTAAATAATCATTTTGTCGGTTGTTTTTGCCCACTAAAATTTTATAACCTTCATTTGAAGTGAATTCTTTAAATTCGTTTTTCGGTTTTTGTTTTTTGCGGTTTTGGGCTTGTTTAATATAACCAGCTTCGGCAAGTTCTTCACGAATTTCAGCAATGTCGGATAAATCTTGACATCGTGTAATGCTTTCTAAAACCGAATCAAAATAAATCAGTTCGTCATTATCCACTTTGGTAAGTTTTTTCAGCGTTTCTTCTGCGGTATATGTTTTTTTATAATCTTTAAAATATTTGTTGGCATTTGCTGTTGGGGAAATTGCGGGGTTTAGTGGAATGCGAATATTTTTAAGTTCTTCGTCGTAATAATTGGGCACTTCGGCAAAGTTGGCGCCTTGCGAAATAAGGTGCAAGTTTGCTTTAATAAGTTCGCCATAAATTCTTAAATTTTCGCGGTTTTCACACTTTTTCAAATCTTCAAGCCGAAGGGCAAGTTTTCTTTGGGTGCGGGCTTTAAGATTTGTTATAAGTTTTATGATATCGCGCGCGTTTTGGTTAATGCGGTTTTGAATATCACGCGCGGTGTAAAATTCGTCTAAAAGGTTTTCAAAACTGTTAAAGGTTTTATTTTTATAGCCATGGCCATATTGTGAAATTTCGGTAAAACTATAATCCATTG
The DNA here is from genome assembly GCA_045536615.1 of Acutalibacteraceae bacterium. GTDB lineage: Bacteria > Bacillota > Clostridia > Oscillospirales > Acutalibacteraceae > UBA737. The sequence continues at coordinate 6,670 of JAZSNW010000025.1, forward strand.
GGGCGCCGTCGGGTTTTAAAACCAAAGTGGGCACACCGCCGTTTTGAAGTGTGTTTATAACCTTTAAAAGATTATTATTTTCTTCAATTTCGCGACAAACAAGCGGGGAAAACCCGTCAATAACTTGAAGTGGATTTCGAAATTTAATTTCTTTTTCAATTATGTCATAATTTGTGGTTAGGGGATTTAGTTTTTCTTGTTTTGGGGGCAGGCAATAGGTTGCGCCCGGCAAAAGCAAGCGGGATGAATTTTCAATATCGCTGTGGCGAAGACAGTCGATAATTTTACAGTTACTGTTTGTTAAAATAACATTTGCACTTCCCGACAAAAGTTCGCAAATTAAATCAAGTTCGGTAATATCACCCATTTCACTCATACTTGAAAATGTGAAAATCACAACTCTTTCAAGGTCGGGTTGTGTTATGCGAATAAGGCGACCATTTAAAAGGTGCTTTCGCATAAGCATACAAAACATGGGCGGTTTTTCGGGGTTTTCAAACTTATTTTCGGTAAACTGCACCCTTGCTGCGCTGGATTTTATATTAAAAAGAAGCCGTTTAACAAAACCTTTTTTGCGCAACAAAAAGACCAGTTCCTCTTTCGAGGGCTGGTAAATTTTGTCAATATGACAGTCAACCGCAAGGGACAGTTCTTTAATAACGCAATTTAAAAGTGCTCCGTCAAATGGCATAAAATTACTCCGTTAAAATTTTGAAAACATAATCACACGCTGCCGAAAGTTTTAAAAATTCGGCCTGCTTTTCGGGTATGTTTTGTATGGCTTTGGCTTCGGCCAAAAGCCGTTTTTGTTGTTTTTTAATATAGTTTGCACCATTATCGGTGGTGGGGGCTATTTTGCCTATGTAATAAAAACCACAGGGGAATATATCTTTATGGTTTGTGAATTTTACCACCAAAACCGAATAAAGTTTTTGGTTTTCAAAAACAACAGTTTCGGATAAAATTTCAAACCCGTTGTTACACAAAAATTCCCGCAAAACTTCACTTGAAGTGGTGGGCTGCAAAATAAAGGTAAGATTTTCATCCTTTGCCCAATGGCATCTTTCAATAATGCCCGAAATAACATTACCGCCAATACCGGCAATAATAATGGTGTCAACTTCCTGTCGGTCAATGCCTGAAAGCCCGTCACAAAGGCGCAATGTTATGCCATCGGCACCCAGTTTTTCAATGTTTTTTTGTGCGGTGATAAGCGGTTTTTGGTTTAAATCGGCGGCTATTACACTTTTTGCAAGACCTTGAAGCCGCAGATATATTGGCAAATAACCGTGGTCTGTGCCAATATCACAAACCCTTGTGTCAAAAGGCACAAGGGATGCGATAGTTTTAAGGCGAATGCTTAATTCTTTCATTATTTGTCTTTAAAATATTCGTTAAGTTTTGAAAGAAGAGCATCACAATCGGCGCCATGAACAGCACAAGCTTGTTCGATTGTTTCGCCGCGTGAAGCAGGGCAGCCAAGGCAGTGCATACCGATTTCGAAAAAGTAATTGGCACAACCGGTGTCAATATCTAAAACCTCGCCAATAATCATATCTTTTGTAATTGTCAT
>JAZSNW010000120.1:0-3387 GCA_045536615.1 Acutalibacteraceae bacterium
AGAATATGAAGCCAAAACAAAGAAGTATTTAGAAATAGGCAGTGATAAGCTTGTTTGGTATGATATGGAAAAGCGCGAGCCAAAACAAAATTCAGTTGAGACCTTATCTGAAAAACTGATTCGTGAAATTGACGGCGCTTATGATGAGGAAATGAAATCACCTGAAGATAGTTCGACAGCGGGGATGTGTGCTATTTCTGAAAAATATACTAAAAAGTGGCAGGATGTTGCGGATGAATATTATAAAAAACTTACCGAATATGACATCACGAAAATAAACGAAACAAGCTATTATTCGGCAGATGAGTTTCATGCCTTTATTAAAAATATGAAAACAAGCTGGGAAAAGGATAACGTTGTGCAATGCGAAAATTACGAAAAAACGCTTTTTGCAATATACGGTGGGTCAATTGTAAATACACTTGCTGCGGATTACAAATACAACGAGCAAATGAATTGGGCGTTAAAGCTTGTTGGAATATATGAGCATTTGGGATAAAAGGGTGATTTTATGAAAAAAGCCAAAAATATAGTTTTACTTATTGGTATAATTTGCAATTTGCTTTATATTTTGTTGCAAATTTTTAAGTTCGTTTATCATTGCATAACCATTTTGCCGCAATGGGGAATTGATAACCTGAAATATTCCATTTACAATTATTTCTACCCAAGCTTAATAATCATCGCCCTAATGGTTTTGCCTGTGATTTTGCTCATTAGAAATCTTAAGAACAAAACAGGAAAAGTTTTGCCGATTATTTCGGCGATGATGTGCGGTGTTGTTAGTTTATCGATACTTTATAGTTTGCTTACCCCTGCAATTCCGCAGTATCTTATTTATAGTAAATTAGGGCTTATAGATACATATTTAACAATTATATTGAGTTTTATCACAAACGGCGGAATTTTGGTGCTTGCAGGGTTTGTTTTGCTAATCGTCGGCAGTGTGATGTCAATATTTAAACCAAAAGCGGAATAGGGGAAGGCTTGTCCGATAAATTGGACTTTGAAACTGCTAACAAACTATTATTTTCCCCTTGACAAAGTGCACTGTTTGTGATAAACTGTATAAGCCGCATATTGTGGGCTTTTTTAAGTTGCGCCTTTTTTGGTGCACGCCTTCTGTAGCGAGACTGAAAAATAAGCAGGTGAAAAAAATGTACGCAATTATCGAAACAGGTGGTAAGCAATACCGTGTTGAAAACGGCGATGTAATCTACATTGAAAAGCTTAACGCTAATGTTGACGAAGAAGTTACCTTCGACAAGGTTGTTGCTGTTAGCAACAGAACTTTAAAGGTTGGTAAGCCCTATGTTAAGGATGCTTTCGTTAAAGGCACCGTTTTAAAGAACGGCAAGGGCAAGAAGATTACTGTCTTCACTTACAAACCCAAGAAGGGCTGCGCTCGTAAAATGGGTCACAGACAACCCTACACTAAAGTACAAATTACTGAAATTGGATAGGCTAACAAATATTGAACACATTATGCCTGACAAAAGGTAATTTTTCGTTTTTTCTTGTCTCATCATTTGTAATACACACGTATTACCGCATTCTTCGCCATCGCCCCTACAAAAAATTCCCTTTTTGGCAGGTCGCAGAGTTTATCTCGATTGCCTTTCGACAAAAGGCGAAGTGTGAAATTTGCAGTAAGGCTTGTGCCTTACAAAAATAAGCACAAGAAAGGTGGGGAAAGGCAACGAGAGAAACCAAAATGGTGCTCAATATTCGTTAGCCTCAGTATGACTAGTGTAAAATTTTTGGCTGATGAAAAGCTTTATGGTTTTAAAATCAGCGGTCACAGTACAGTAAGCTGTGACGACGAGGTTGGTAAAACGGTTTGTGCGGCGGTTTCAAGTGCCGCTTATATGACAGCCAACACAATTACCGAAATAATCGGCGACAAGGCAGAGGCAAAGGTTTCAGACGGTGAAATGCTTTTCAAGGTTTTAAACCCAAGCGATGCATCGGTCAAGGTTCTTTCGGGGCTTCGGCTTCATTTAACCGAATTATCAATGCAATACAGTAATAACATCAAAATTTTGGAGGTGCAAAAAAATGTTAAAGATTAACATTCAGTTATTCGCTCATAAAAAGGGTGTTGGTTCTACAAAGAACGGCCGTGACAGTGAGTCTAAGCGTCTTGGCACAAAGCGTGCTGACGGTCAGTTTGTTCTCGCAGGCAACATTCTCGTTCGCCAAAGAGGAACACACATTCATCCCGGCAACAACGTAGGCCGTGGTTCTGACGATACTTTATTTGCCCTTATCGACGGTAAGGTTAAGTTTGAAAGAGTTGGCAGAGACCGTAAACAAGTTAGCATTTACGCTGTTGAGCAATAATCAACTTTAAAATCCGGGTGCTTTCAGCGTCCGGATTTATTTTTTTAAAACCTTGAAAGGAATGGTCTTAAATGAAAATTTGTCACGTATGCGGTGTTGAATGTGCCGACGAGCAGGAAATTTGCCTTATTTGCGGTGCTGATTTAAGTGAAAACACAGTTATAGAGCAAGAGGAAAACGGGGATAATAGCGTTATGACCGAGCCCGTGCTTATAGCCACTTTTGAGGATGTAGTTTTAGCAGAGATTTTTAAAGATATTTTAACGGATAATCAAATTCCTTATTCAATGGGTGAAGAGGGCGGCGCTGTTCGTGTTACCTTTGGCGGCGGCTTTACTGCGGATGAGGTTTATGTTGACAAGCGCGATTTTGACAAAGCCGAAGCACTTTATAACGAGCTTATGGAAAACCAGCCCGAATTTTCGGATGATGATTTTTTTATTGAATTTGAATAATTTTGAAGGTCTAATAAATCCAGTATATATGCGGGTTTTGACGATTTCAAATCACAATTTGATAGCAAAATGATAGCAGACTATCAGACCTCTTTATTCATAAGAGTCCGAGTGGTTTGCAAGTAGATTATCTTAAATACAGAAAAGGCATTACTGACTTTTTGCAGTCGGTAATGCCTTTTTTCTTTGCTCATTTTTAATTTTTATCTTACTTTTGCGGATAGTTATAACGCCAAGTATCATATTCTTCTTTTGAGATTTCTCCGTTCTTTAACTTCTCAGCCTGCTCTTTCCAAGCGGAAAACATCTCAAACATAGTAATGTAATTTGTACCCATACCCTTGTCCAAATGCAGACAAACCTCACCGTCTAATTCGGTAATTTTAAGACCGTATAAATCCTCGAGGGTATATAAGGTATGCATCAATCCGTTATAGCTGTCAATGTCAGGAACGGTCAAAGCGCTTGTAGATACGCCGAAGACCTTTGCGAGATCATTTGTTAAATCGGATTTAGGAGTTCTTGAACCGGATTCGTATTGTGCCATACGAATATCCGCAGTCTTTTCAGGAAAGCCAACCTGAATACC
>JAZSNW010000128.1:0-4854 GCA_045536615.1 Acutalibacteraceae bacterium
GGCTTTATTTACCTTGTTGACAGAAAAAAGGACGTTGTAATATCAGGCGGTGAAAACCTTTATCCCGTTCAAATTGAAGATGAACTTCGCAAATTTGACAAGATTAAGGACGTTGCGGTTATCGGTCTTCCCGATGCCCGCCTTGGCGAAATTGCTGCCGCTATTATTGAAATTAAAGAGGACGAAATCTGTACGGAAGATGAAATTAATGAATTTTGCAAAGAACTTCCAAGATACCGTCGTCCTAAAAAGATTATATTTGATAAAGTGCCCCGCAACCCAACCGGCAAAATTGAAAAACCGGTTTTAAGGGAAAAATATTGCCCCAAGGGTCTTGTTGAGGCACAAATTAACAGTTAATTAAAATGCAAAGGTTAAGGAGGATTAATTATGAGTAATAAGGTGAAAACATCGTACCGTTGGTTTTTATTATGTATATCAGTGTTGGCAATGTTGTTTGCCGGTATTATTTATGCTTGGTCTATTCTTAAAGTACCGTTTGCTAATGATTTTGGTTGGACTGCTAATCAGCTTTCGCTAAACTTTACCCTTACAATGTGTGGGTTTTGTCTCGGCGGTTTATTAGGTAGTTTTTTGTCCAAAAAAATTGGTGTAAAGTTTGCAAGTGTAATATCTGCGGTTTTGGCAGGTGGGGGTATGGCACTAACCGGACTTTTAAACGGTAATAGCGTTGTAATGCTTTATCTTACCTATGCTGTTATGGCGGGTTTTGGCATTGGTATTGCGTATAATGTAATAATCTCCACCGTTACTGCTTGGTTTTTAGATAAAAAGGGGCTTTGCACAGGTGCACTTATGATGGGCTTTGGTGCAAGCTCGCTTATTCTTGGCAACCTTGCCGATTTACTTTTTAAAAGTGCGCTTGCTCGCCGCGGTACTTATATTGTTTTGGGTATAGCACTTTTTGTTGTTTTGGGTTTTGTCAGCATCTTTTTAAAGCGACCCGATGTAGATACAGCTTTACCACAGCCCAATAAAAAGGCAAACGGTGGGGCAGAAGAGTTTGAGCAAAAGGATTACACCACCAAACAAATGTTAAAATGTTTTTCTTTTTGGCGTGCCTTTGCATTATTTACATTTGCGGCAGCGGTTGGCAATTCGGTGATTAGCTTTGCCCGTGATTTAGCTATTTCGGTTGGTGCGGGTGTCGCCTTGGCAACAAGTCTTGTTGGTGTGTTGGCAGTTTGCAATGGTCTTGGCAGAATTATTGCAGGTGCTATGTTTGACTGGCTTGGCAGACGGAAAACCATGCTTATTGCTATGATATTAACTATATTAGCGGCAGGCACAACCTTGATGTCGGTTATAATTAGCTCGGTGCCGATATGCATTATCGGCCTTTGTTTAACAGGGCTTTCATACGGCACTTGTCCCACAATAGGCACTGCATTTATTTCAAACTTTTACGGTCAAAAGCATTTCGCAACAAATTTCAGCGTGCTTAATTGCCACTTAATTTTTACATCTTTTATGGCAACTGCTTGCAGCGGCTTATTGAATTCCTTTGGCGGTTATATAGCACCATTTATTTTGCTTTTAACCCTTGCAGTTGTGGCTTTACTGTTAAATTTAAGCATTAAAAAGCCGTAAAAATAATTGCTTTTAATATGAAATTGTTATATAATATACTTTAATGTAAATTTTTAGAGGTGTTAATAATGAAAAAACTTATGCTTGGAAATGAAGCGGTTGCTCGCGGTCTTTATGAAGCGGGTTGCTCGTTTGTGTCAAGCTATCCCGGCACACCCAGTACCGAAATTACTGAATATGCCGCAAAGTATAACGAAATCTATGCCGAATGGGCACCTAACGAAAAGGTTGCTTTGGAAACTGCTTTTGGCGCATCACTGGCCGGTAAGCGCAGTTTTTGCGGTATGAAGCACGTTGGCGTAAATGTTGCGGCCGACCCACTTTTCACGGTTGCTTACACAGGAGTTAACGGTGGTCTTATTATTGGCGTTGCAGATGACCCCGGTATGCATTCCTCTCAAAATGAGCAGGATTCCCGCCATTATGCAATTGCATCAAAAATACCGATGTTAGAGCCAAGTGACAGTGCGGAATCTATTGCTTTCGTTAAAGAAGCATTTGAAATTTCCGAAAAATTTGACACACCTATTTTTATAAAAATGTGTACCCGTGTTGCTCACTCACAAAGCGTTATTGAGGAAAGCGACAGGTTGGATATAGCCCAAAAGGAATATGTTAAAAACGGCGAAAAATACATAATGATGCCCGGTAACGCTAAAAAGCGCCACCCCATTGTTGAACAGCGTACACTTGATTTAATAGCTTATGCCGAAACCGCTTGGTTTAACAGAACAGAAGAGGGAAGTGACAATACCGTTGGTATTATTACTTCTTCAACAAGCTATCAATATGTCAAGGAAGTTTTTGGTGATAAATACCCCGTGTTAAAGCTTGGTATGATTAACCCGCTTCCCGTAAATAAAATTAAGGACTTTGCAAAAACAGTTAAAAATGTAATTGTTGTGGAAGAACTTGACGGCATTATTGAAACCCACTGCAAAAATATTGGTGTTAATGTTTTGGGCAAAGAAATTTTCGGTAATATTGGCGAATTTAGCCAAAACCTTGTGGCTGAAAAATTGGGTGTGGATGCACCAAAGGGCAAAGCCCTTTCTGAAAATGTGCCAATGCGACCGCCTGTTATGTGTGCGGGCTGTCCCCACCGTGGTTTGTTCTATACCTTAAAGAAAAACAAGCTCACCGTTATGGGTGACATTGGTTGTTATACTCTTGGTGCAGTTGCTCCTCTTACCGCTATTGACAGCACAATTTGTATGGGTGCATCTGTTTCAAGTATTCACGGCTTTAACAAGGCGAATGACGGCGCTACCGACAAAAACACCGTTGCAGTTATTGGTGACTTTACCTTTATGCATTCAGGTGTTACGGGTCTTATAAATATCGCTTATAACGGCTCTAATTCAACCGTTATTATTCTTGACAACTCAATTACAGGTATGACAGGTCACCAACAAAACCCCACCACAGGTTACAACTTAAAGGGCGACCCCGCAAGTAAAATTGATTTAGAAGCCCTTTGTAGAAGTGTTGGTATAAACAGCGTTCGTGTGGTTGACCCTTATGATTTGGCTGAATGTGATACCGTTATTAAAGAAGAACTTCAAAAGGATGAGCCAAGCGTTATTATTTCTCGCCGTCCTTGTGCGCTTTTAAAATATGTTAAGCACGCAGGACCAATTAAGGTAAATACCGATAAGTGTATTGGTTGTAAATCTTGTATGCGTATCGGTTGCCCTGCAATCAGTGTAATTGACGGTAAGGTTAAAATTGATAACACCCTTTGCACCGGCTGTGGCGTATGCTCACAAATGTGCAAATTTGATGTTTTTGAAAATGTGAAGGAGGCGTAAAAGCAATGCAAACAAAAAATATTATGATTGTCGGCGTTGGCGGACAGGGCACATTACTTGCAAGTAAGCTTTTGGGCCGAATTCTTTTATCAAAGGGTTACGATGTTAAGGTTAGCGAGGTTCACGGTATGAGCCAACGCGGCGGTAGTGTTGTAACCTATGTTAGATACGGCGATAAGGTTTATTCACCCGTTATTGACAAAGGCGAAGCAGATTTTATCGTTTCTTTCGAGATGTTGGAGGCGGCCCGTTGGGTTGAATATTTAAAACAAGGCGGTAAAATGATTACCAACACCCAACAGGTAAACCCAATGCCTGTTATTATCGGTGCTTGCGAATATCCAACCGAATTAGAGACAAAAATCAAAAACCTTGGCATTGATTTAGATGCATTTGATGCTTTATCACTTGCTGAAATGGCAGGTAATTCAAAAGCGGTTAATATCGTGCTTATGGGTAAACTTTCAAAATATTTTGATTTTACTGAAGATGAATGGTTAGACGCTATTGAAAAAAGTGTTCCTGCAAAATTCTTAGAGCTTAACAAAAAAGCTTTTGCTTTAGGTAGAGAGGCGTAATTTAAAATGGCAGATAGATATTATCAAAAGGAAATGGAGTGTGCCAGCCGTGAAGAGATGGTTGCACTTCAAAATGAACGACTTGTGGCCCAAGTAAAGCATGTTTGGGATAATGTGCCTTACTACCGCAAAAAGATGGAAGAAAAGGGTGTAACACCTGACGATATTAAGGGTACCCAGGATTTACACAAATTGCCCTTTTTGACAAAAGACGATTTAAGAGATGCTTACCCTTATGGTCTTTTGGGAACTGACCTTAAAAACTGTGTTCGTATTCATTCAACCTCGGGCACCACAGGTAAGCGTGTTGTGGCATTTTACACACAGCACGATGTTGATTTGTGGGAGGACTGCTGTGCCCGTGCCATTGTTGCAGCAGGCGGTACTAATGAGGATGTTTGCCAAGTGGCTTACGGTTACGGTCTTTTCACAGGTGGTTCGGGTATGCACGGCGGCAGTCACAAGGTCGGTTGTTTAACCCTTCCAATGTCTTCAGGCAACACTGACAGACAGTTACAGTTTATGACAGATTTGGGCGCAACAATTATTTGTTGCACACCCTCTTATGCCGAATATTTGGCAGAAAGCATTCACGAACGAGGACTCCGAGACCAAATTAAACTTAAAGCAGGTATTTTCGGTGCGGAAGCGTGGAGCGAAGAAATGCGCCACGATATTGAAAAACAGCTTGGCATTAAGGCGTATGATATTTACGGTCTTACCGAAACAAGCGGTCCCGGTGTTGCTTTTGAATGCAGCGAACAAACAGGTATGCACATTAACGAGGACCACTTTATTGCTGAAATTATCGACCCCGACACTTTGGAGGTTTTACCCGAAGGCAGTCAGGGTGA
>JAZSNW010000044.1:0-2935 GCA_045536615.1 Acutalibacteraceae bacterium
GGGAAACCCTAAATTAAAGGAGGAAGAATTATGGAAATATTTATTATTTTAGCTGTTGTTGTGGCTGCCCTGTTGCTGTGTTTAAGAATTGTGCCACAAGCCAGCGAGCATGTTATTGAGCGTTTGGGTAAATACTGCAAAACTTGGGACGCGGGACTTCATTTTTTAATTCCTGTTATTGACCGTGTGGCAAAGCGCGTAACCCTTAAAGAACAGGTTTTGGATTCTCCTCCACAACCCGTTATTACAAAGGATAATGTTACAATGCAAATTGACACCGTTGTTTATTTCAAGGTGTTTGATGCAATGCTTTTCACATACGGCGCTGTTAACCCAATAAGCGCACTTTCAAATCTTACTGCAACCACCTTGCGTAATATCGTTGGTGAGTTAGAGCTTGACGATACCTTGACCTCGCGCGATACAATTAACGGAAAAATGACCGAAATTCTTGACAGTGCTACTGACCAATGGGGTATTAAGGTAAACCGCGTTGAGCTTAAAAATATTATTCCGCCCGCTGAAATTCAAAATGCGATGGAAAAGCAAATGAAAGCCGAGCGTGACCGCCGCGAAACCTTGTTGGAGGCCGAAGGCCACAAGGCCGCGGTTATAACCCGCGCCGAAGGTGACAAGCAGGCAATGATTTTGGCTGCCGAGGGTGAAAGAGATGCTCGAATTGCCCGTGCCGAAGGTGAAGCAAAGGCGATTTTACTTGCTAAAAAGGCCGAAGCTGACGGTATTGCTGCACTCAAAGCCGTAAACCCCGATTTTGGTGTTTTAGAGCTTAAAAAATACGAGGCATTGGTTGCAATGTCAAATGGCACTGCATCGAAGATTATTGTGCCAACCGATGCGGTTGAAATGACAAAGGCAAATGTGCTTTTCTCGGAAACAAGCGGTTTAGGGGATGTTACCAACCCCGCACCCAAAAAGCCGAGCAAAAAGAATAACGATATTTGTTGTGACTAATAAAAAAACGACTCCGAAAGGAGTCGTTTTTTAGGTAATAGGTAATAGTGAAGAAGTAATGTGTGCCTTCGGCACGGACATTATTTATATCGTTATTCTTTATTCTTTAATTCTTAATCCTTTCGGATAATGGTTTTTGGCGCGGCCGTTTACAACCTTTGCACCACCTAAGGTATAGCCGTCAACCGTAACCACCGCCCAACCGTTTTGGCAGTCAGTATCAAATTCTTCACCGTGGAGGTATTTTAAAAGGTTGTTACTTTCGGGGGAAAGGTTTATTTTGCGCTTAAATTTGTCGCCCAAAGCCATAAAAAACTGGTGGTGGGGCAGTATGTAATTTTTTCTAATTTCGCCAATGGTGACACCGCAGCAAAAGGCGGTGCCGTCTTTTATCGGCAAACGGTTGTTGTAATAAATTGGGTTGCCGTTATATTCGTGAATATAATTGGGGTTATAGTCGGTCAAAGTGTCGTTTAAAAAGTCTAAAACGATTTTATCCGCTTTTTTGTTTGGGGTGGGGTTATAACTATTTGTATCGGGCTCGCCCTTGTGGTGTAAAACCGCCATAAATTGACCCTCGCCTTTGGTAATGTGGGGGTAAAAACGGCGGGCAAAATGGATGTTTTCACATTTGCAACCGTCAAATTTTATGCCGTCGGCGGTGTGTTTTTGCACCCTTTCGTTAACGGGCAAAAGTTCAAATTCGGGGTGGTTTTGCAAAAATGCGTCAACCGTAATTTCGTTTTCTTCCAAAGAAAAAGTGCAGGTGGCATATACAATATAACCACCGCTTTTTAGCACTTTAACTGCATTTTCTAAAATATCCGTCTGTCGCTTGGCGCACATTAAAACATTTTGTTCGCTCCACTCGTCCACCGCAATTTCTTCTTTTCTAAACATCCCTTCGCCCGAACAAGGGGCATCAACCATAACTAAATTAAAGGTAGCGGGGAAAAGGGAAGCCAACCTGTTTGTGTCCATACAAGTGACAACGGTGTTTTTAAGACCCAAGCGTTCAATATTGCCTGTTAAAATTTTGCAGCGCGAGGGGATAATTTCATTTGAAACCAAAACACCGTTTTCGCCCAATTTATTTTTAAGCTGTGTGCTTTTGCCACCGGGGGCGGCGCACATATCAAGCACACACCAATCGGGTTCTATTTCAATACATTCGGCAGGGGCCATTGCAGCGGGCTCTTGCACATATAAAAGCCCCGCGTGGTGATATGGGTGGTTGCCAACCTTTTCAAAGTTTAGGTAATACCCGTTTTCAACATAGGGTATTTTTTCGCCCCCAAAAATATTAAGTTGCTGAAATTTTTCTAAATTTATCTTGTCGGTATTAACTCTAAATGCTTTAACGGGCTTATTTTCAAGCTCGGCTTCATATTTTATAAAATCATCACCCAAAAGGCGCTTCATACGCTCTTCAAAGGGCTTTGGCAGTTGTTTCATTGGTTATTTTCCTCTTGCATTTCAATTTGGAGCATACACATTGAAACCGCGGTAACGGCGGCGGTTTCGGTGCGTAAAATGCGTTTTCCAAGCGAGATTACCTTGGCACCCATTTCAAGTGCTTTTTCAATTTCGCCGTTTTCAAAGCCACCCTCGGGGCCGATGAAAATACCCACACTTTTAACATTTTTAAGTTCTTTAAGGGCATCGGCGGTGGCTTTCATACCGTCCTTATTTTCATAAGGCACTAAAATTAAATCAAGCGTTTTTGCAAACTGAAGCGCCTTGTCAAAAGTGCAAACTTCCATAATTTCGGGGATGATATTTCGTTTGCTTTGCTTTGCGGCACTTTCAGAAATGCTTTGCCAACGGGCTTGTTTTGATTTTGCTTTTTTATCATCAAGCTTTACAACGCAGTGCTTCATTTCTACCGGCACAACGGCATAAGCCCCAAGCTCGACAGTTTTTTGTATTATATACTCCATCTTGTCGCCTTTGGCAAGCCCCT
>JAZSNW010000085.1:0-3367 GCA_045536615.1 Acutalibacteraceae bacterium
GTTGTATTTTTGGTTATGCCGCCGCAAATTTCCCTTGCCTCAACAATAACACAGTCGACACCACGGTTTTTAAGCTCATATCCGCACAAAAGCCCCGCCATACCGCCGCCGATTATAAGCACATCGGTTTTGATATCACCCTTTAAATCTTCAAACTGCGGTTTTTTAATGTCATTTTGCCAAATAGAATTCATTTTACCACTCCCACAATTAGTATTGCGGTTTTATTTGGTAAAATTCAAAAAGGCGGATTTATCGATTAAGAGTATAAATCGCAAGGGTTAAATATGCCGCAAAGGTTACCCACAAAAGATACGGTATTTGTAGCAGTGCGGCGGTTTTGTCGATTTTATAAAACCTTGTAATCATCACAATTATTAGCACCCACAAAACCAAAATTAAAACAAATGCAGGTAAAAACGCCCGTAAATTAAAGAAAATAATGCTCCAAATAAAGTTGATAAAAAGCTGTAAAGCGTATACCGCAAGCGCATTGTTGCGGGACGCGGCTGTACCGCCTTGGCTGTTGTAAATTATCCCACTGCTAATACCCATAATGGTGTAAAGAATTGTCCAAACTATTGGAAAAAGTATTGCGGGTGGTGAAAGTGGCGGCTGAATTATGGTTTCGTAAAGGTCCATACTGCCCATTGTCAGCAACGCCGACAGGCCGCCCACCGCCAAGGGTATGATGATTGCAATTATAAAGGAACGGACTTTTTTGTTCATAAAATAAAACACCTCTGTAAATTTTATGCACAGGTGTTTAAAATCTATTACGATTTAAAATATTGCAAAAAATAAAAGCCGTGAAATTCACGGCTTTTTTTAATTATTTATTTTCTAAATATTTGTTTGCTTCTTCAGCTGAAATTTCTTTCATTGTTTCACCACAGCATTTAATACCGCAGTTTTCACAAGTGCAGTCGATTAACACCTTAACCATTGCACCACATTTTTCGCAGCGTACGATTTTATCCATTTTTTCGCCTCCCTTATTTATTAAATCTTTTAAACAAGCTGATAAGCTCGTCAATAGTATCAAATTCGCCGTTTTCCAAATCCCTTGCCACACAGGTGTACAAGTGATTTTCTAAAATATAGCTTGATAAGCTTTTAACCGAATTTTCAACAGCAGACAGTTGGATTAACACATCGTTACAATATGCATCGTTTTCAATCATTTTATTGATTCCGTTTATCTGCCCGTTTATTCTGTTTAACCTGCTGATAATTCGTTTTTTCTCGGCCAAATCCCGCTTGGTTTTTTTACTGCAACAATTATTATCCATAACCATCCTCCAAATATATCATATACCCTGTGGGGGTATATTGTCAATAGGGGGGTATATTTTAAAATAAAATATTTTACTATCGCACTTGGCGTGTGGTTTTCGTTATACAAAAATAAAAGACAAGCCGCAAAGCTTGTCTTTTTACTTCTAACAATTAGTCATCCGGATTAGAGCCCTTTACCATATTAAAAAAGGTTTCATCCTTAAGTGCTTCAAGCATAATAGTAGCGCTGTTTACATTTGTTGCAAGGGGGATTTTTTGCACATCGCCAAGGCGCAAAAGCGCAGAAACATCCGGCTCGTGCGGTTGTGCGGTAAGCGGGTCACGCAAAAATACAATAAGGTCAAGTTCACCGTTGGCAAGCATTGCGCCAATTTGCTGGTCGCCACCCTTTGGGCCGCTCTTCATACGCGAAATTTTCAAACCTGTTTCACCCATAATAAGCGTACCTGTTGTACCGGTTGCATAAAGTTCGTATTTAGCAAGTACATCCTTGTACTTTTTTGCAAGTTCAATAATTTCGTTTTTCTTTTTATCGTGTGCAATTAAAGCAATTTTCATTTTCTTTCTCCTTTAAAATCTATATCACAGTCAATTAACTGTACTCAATAATATTACACAAGCATTATAGCACATAAAAGGTAGAAAGTGCAAGGAAAAAGACAAGCCCTGCGGCTTGTCTTTTTTCTAAAGGCAGTTAATTTAAAAATTTATTGAATACCAAAATTAACACCTACAATTATATTGGCATCCAAAGTTCTTTTTCTAAAGAATATATTATTAGATTTTGTTACAAGCACATATTCAAATGGGAAATCGTCATCAAAATAATTTATAATGCATTCATAGGTATCGGTAAGGAAAAGACCTTCACAGGTTGAAACAACATCCTTTGATGCAAAGTTAACGCTGCCATACTGTGCCACACCGTATCTGCCAATAAGTTCTTTTGCGTTTGTGTCCGACAAACGATAATTACCCCAAAAAATTTCATCACCAATATGAAAAATATCTCTTGTATGATTCATTATACCATAATTATCTTTTTTGAAAAAGCTCTTAAGCTGCAAGGTTGTTGCATCAAAATAATATAGTCCACATCCGGTATAGGCAGTTTCGCCAATGTATAAAATATTTTCTTCCTTATTCAAATACAATTTTGGTTGATAAAAAAAGCCGTTCATAACGCCAGAAATTTTTTGCAATTCATTTGTAGCAAGATTTTTTCTAAACACTTTGCACCACTGGTCGTGTTCGGCGTAATAAACATAATTGCCGTCAATACAAAATGATGAAACCTCGTGGTCAAAATAAAGCGAAGAGGATTTTTTAAAGTTTGATTTTGAAAAAACATCAATTCGGCATAAATCGGGCAATGAAATATAAATTTTATCACCAATAAGATTAATTTCAGCGGGTTTTCCTGCGAGTGGAACATTTGCAACCGCCATCATGCTTTTTGAATTTAAAACAACAAGTCGGTTATTGCCCTTTGTTATAACATAAATTAAATCGTTTTCGGTGGTCCAATTTACTACATCACCGTCAAGCTCGTAAAAACCAACCGTGGCTTTTACGGTTTTTTCTTTATTTTCTTCTTTTGCGTCATCTGTTGCCAACAGCTTCATATTTTCAGGCACATCCATTTTTTCGGCCTTGGCATTTTCCAAAACACCGTTATCTATTTTTTCGGTAAGTGTATTTTTTGATACTGTACTGTTAGTAGATGTTGTGGTGTCATTTTTAGAGGAATTGTTTTGCGTTGACTGATTCGAGCTGTTGCTGTTTGACACTGTGCTGTTATTAGCCGTTTCAGTCTTGCTTTGGGTAGAGCTATTTTCTGTCGATTCGGTTTTATCGTTTTTGCTTGAGTTATTCGCTTGGTTTTGGCCTGTCGAAACGCTTTCTTTCGAATTGTCGGGTTTATTGTCGCCCGAAACTGTGCTGTTCAAGCTTGAAGCTTGTGAGTTTTCACCGTTATCGGCGATGTATTTATTTGAACTATCTCTACAAGCAGAAAAAACGCAAATAATTAAAACAAGTGAAAGTGTTAAACCTAAAAACTTTTTCA
>JAZSNW010000036.1:0-9635 GCA_045536615.1 Acutalibacteraceae bacterium
AAAGCTTTTGATAGACGGCGTGTTAAAGCGTTCATCGCGCGGGTGGGGAATAACCTCGAAAATACGGTTTTGATCATATTCCGACACCTTTTCGTAAATTTTTGAAACGTCGGTGTTTCCAATAACAATATCCGCGTCCGTTAGCGCTTTTGCGTCCTCGCTGAATGCCTGCGCCATGCAACCCGTAAGTACAACGATTGCGTTAGGGTTTTGACGCTTAAAGCGGTGCACCGCCTGACGGGTTTTGCGGTCGCTTTCGGCCGTTACGGTGCAAGAATTTATTATTATTACGTCAAAGGGCATACCGTCGTTTACGACAGTATGTCCTTTATTTTCGAAGGCTTCACGCATAACCTCGGTTTCGTACTGATTAACCTTACAGCCAAGCGTGTAAAAAGCTATGTTCATATAAAAATTACTCCTATAAAGACTTATAAAAATCAACTGCCAATTTGTCGCATCGTTCATTTTCGGGGTGACCTGCGTGGCCCTTAACCCATTCAATAGTAACCGTGTGGATTTTTAAAAGGTTTAAAAGTTGTTCCCACAAGTCGGGGTTAAGTGCGGGTTTTTTGTCGGCCTTGCGCCAGTTGTTTTTTTGCCAGCTTTCAGCCCACCCCTTTGTCACACCGTCGGCGACATATTTCGAATCGGTCACAAGGCGCACCTCACACGGCTCTTTAAGGGCAGAAAGCCCCATTATAACGGCGGTTAATTCCATTCGGTTGTTGGTGGTGTTAATTTCACCGCCCGAAAGTTCTTTTTCAACACCGTTATATCGAAGCACGGCACCCCAACCACCTGGACCTGGGTTGCCGCTGCAGGCACCGTCTGTAAAAAGTTCAATAAATTTCATATTTCACCTTAATATTTTCTATAACTGCCGATAACCTTGCCAAGCACGGTTGGATTTTCGGGATAAATTGGTGCAAAATCGGGGTTTTCGGGCATAAATATAATCTTTTTATCCTTAATTAAAAGGCGTTTTACGGTGGCTTCGTCGCCGTCCATACCGACAACAATGTCACCGTTGCGGCAGGGGGAGTTTTTGTCGGCAACGATAATATCACCGTCTAAAATACCAACATCCTTCATACTGTAGCCAACCACCTTTAAAGCAAAAAGCCCGTTAGCATCCTTTGAAGGGTATGGGATATAATCTTCAATTTCTTCAACCGCTAAAATCGGTTTACCTGCGGTAATTCTGCCAACAAGGGGCACCATAGCCGAGTTATAGTCATTAGAAAGCTTTATTGCGCGGGAATATTTGGCATCGCGCACTATGTAACCCTCATCCTCCAAAACGCCTAAAATGGCGTGAACGGTTGAGGTTGAGGTAATGCCTGTTTCACGGCAAATTTCACGAACAGTAGGGGGCAAGCCCTCAGACAGCTGCCTTACAATGCAGTTATATACTAAGCTTTGTCTTTCATTAAGAGGTTGTTTTGACATAAAAACTCTCCCGAACATTTATTCTTTTTTTAGTATATCATTTTTTGCCTTTGTTTTCAACTGTTTTTCTACTTCCGCCAAAAATTTCTTTAAGCCCCATTATTAAAAGCAAGCCGCCAAACGCTTTTGAGGTGTAGGTATTGCCCAAAATATCAGTAAGCAGCACCCCCGCTATTGCACCTAAAAGACCGTAAAGCGCCAAGGGGATAACGGTTTTCCATTTGATTTGTTTTTTAAAGGCATAAATAATTAAAGCCAAAAGACCAATGGGTATAAAAAACAGCAAATTTATACCCTGTGCTTTAAGCTGAGGGGTGTCGGTAAAAAGCGACAGATAAATAATTAAAACTGCACCGCCGCCCATACCCATACCGCCGATAATACCCGAAAAAAGCCCTGCCAAAAGGGCGGCAATATTCATTTTAAAAGCAGGCGTATGCCTGCATAAAGCATAAATACTGCAAAAATGCGTTTAAGCCACAGGTTTGATATTTTCTTCATTAAATAGGTTGCAATTACCGCACCTAAAAGCCCTGTCGGCAGGTAGGAGTAAGAGTCAGAAATACTGACATAATCTTTGAAAATATAAATTATCGCCGAAAGCACAGTTATGGGCAAAATGACCGCAATTGCATTTTCGTGGGCTTCACGCTGTGAAAGGCCGAATTTTTTAAGTAATGGAACCGCCAACATACCGCCGCCCGCACCCAAAAGACCGTTTATAAAGCCGATAAAAATACCGCCAACGGCAGTTAAAATTTTTTTGCTTTTCATTTTATCACCTTAAATATGTTGCCCTTAAAGTATTGAAAAAATTATATGTTTGTGATAAAATGCTTATAGAATTTTAAAAGGGTGGCTGTAAATGTCCAATAAAATAATTGACGAACAACGTCGTGCAAGAAACGAGTTTATAAAGCTTAAACAAATGCAAAAGGGTGAAATCTCTGCTGAAAGCAAAAGCGAAGAAATTGTGCCCATAACCTTTAAAGAAAAGATACAAAATTATTGGTATCATTTTAAATGGCAAACAATTATATCGGTGTTTTTAGTTGCCGTTATGACGGTTTTGATAGCCCAATGTGCGAACCGTGAGAAGCAGGATATGGTTGTTGTGTTTTTTGCTCACTCACCGGTTTTAGATTCACAAATTGAAAAAGTTGAAAAATATATCGAACAATACGCCACAGATATTGACGGCAACGGCAAGGTGGCTGTGCAGACTGTGAACTGCACCTTTAACCAAAAGAGCGGCAACAAACAATATGCAATGGCAATTTTACAAAAACTTCAATCACTGATAGCATCCGAACCAAGAGCAATTCTTTTCATAGTGGATGAAAAGGGCGAAGAATATATAAATTCAATAAGTGAAGACGGTGTTTTTGAAAAAGAAGGAAAATTGCTTGATGACGAATTTTATAAGCAATGCGCGGGGAAAGAAGAACACGAAGTTCTTCCTGATAACTTAAAAATCACTTACCGCCGAATAAACGATACCGCGATGGAGAAAAACGAAAAAGCAAAAGAGGTTTATAAAGCAGCAAAAGAAGTTTATAACAAAATACCAACTAAAAAAACCGTGGCTAATTAGCCACGGTTTCTGTTTGTTCTGATTGTTGTGATTGTTCGTTTTGTTCCGGTTTTGGGAAGGTTACTTCACAACCAATAGCGGTTTGGCATTGGGTAAGACCGTCACCCATAATTGCTTTTGTGCGTTCGTAAGATTCATTAAGTTTGTTTTGAATGTGTGAATATTTGGTTTTTGCGTCTTCTAAATTTTCCATTGGGTAAATGGTGTATTTGTGTTTTCCGTTTTCAAGATAGCGGTCAACCCAAGTGGGAATTGCCTCAAAATCAACAAGAGAAACTGCACCAGTTTTGCCGTCCTTTTTAAGCTTATAGGTCACCATTAAGCCATCTTCGGTGTGGCCCTTTGGTGCGTTGGTTTGCATGAGACTGCGGCGTTGGTTTGAAACGGCATTGCCCACCGAGTAAACGCAAACGGTTTCGGTTTGTCCATCTTCAGAATAAACCATTTCCATTGGCTCTACCACATGGGGATGACTGCCGATAATCATATTAACGCCCATATTTGAAAGCTTTTGTGCAATAGTCTTTTGCCAGGTGTTTTGTGTGCGGCGGTATTCATCACCCCAATGCATATAAAAGGTGATATATTCGGCACCGTCGTTTTTCATAAAGTTAATAATTTCCTGTGCATCGGCATAAAAAGCATCTATCTTGCCGTGAGAAAAGCTGTTAACAAGGGGAGCGGCTTCTTCACTTAGCAATAAACCATTAAGGTATTTTCTTGTTTGTGTTGCAGATGTTGTTTCATAAGTAAAACTTACCATACCAACCTTTATGCCGTTTAAGTCTTTTACGATATAACGGGGCTCGTCCAATGATTTGCGACTGCCGTTAGTTTCTATGCCTAAATTTCTTACAATATCAAGTGTGCGCTTCATACCGAAAAAGCCGGTATCGTATGTGTGGTTGTTTGCGGTCATCAAAAGACCAATTCCGCTGTCTTTAATGGCGTTTGCCAACTCATCAGGTGTGTTAAAGGTTGGAAAACCGCGCCACGCGCCCGATTCCTTGCCACCAAAGGTAAGTTCCAAATTACCAACGGCTAAATCGGCCGATTTAAAGTAGGGAGAAAGTTCTTTGAAAAAGTGTGAAAAATCATATCCGTCAGCAGTTTTTGCGCCGTTATATTGTGTTGAATGGCACATAATATCGCCAATGCTAACAACGGTTGCATAACTGTCGGGTATAACGGGTTCGGGTTGGCTTTGTGTGCCGCTGTTTGAATTTTTATTACCGTCACCTTTAATAGCCGAACCAATGATAAATGAAAATAAAACAATAGCGGCAATAAGCACTACCGAACATAAACTTAAAAAAATGCGCCTTTTTAAAATGGCTTTTTGTCTTTTTGTCATAAAAACACCTCTGTTGAGATTATAATATATCAATTTTTACAAAAAATCAACCTTAAATATAGTCAAAACTTAATAAAATAAAATATTGCTTGACAATGTTTAAAACTTAATGTATCATATAAGTTGTTGGTAAGAAAGTAAAAAAACGGTGAACAAATGAGGAAAACTATTGTCGAAAATAACCGAAATTTATCGGATGAAGCGGTTGTTGAGCTTATTGAAGAGGGCGAATATCAATTTTTACCCGAGATAATTGACCGTTATATGCCGTTAATTGTTTCAACTGCAAAGGCATATTTACCACAGCAAAACATTGATGATGCAGTACAAGAGGCAAGCATTTCGCTTTATTCAGCAATTAAAAATTATGACTGTGAAAAGTCTTCCTTTAAGACCTTTGCCTCACTTTGTATTAAACGCTCGGTTATAAGCTTTGCCCGTAAAAGCGGTGCAAAAAGCATTATACCTGACGATATGATTTCTTCCATTGAAGAAACCGATATAAGTTCCTTTGAAACACCCGAAAAAATTGTTATTGAAAAAGAAGATTATGATTTTTTCAAGGAAACCATCAAGCTTGAACTTTCAAAAATGGAATATGACATTTTGGAGCTGTTTTTAACAGGTGCTTCGTATTCCGATATAGCGAAAAATTTGTCGATAAGTGAAAAATCGGTTGATAATGCACTTTCGCGCATTCGCAAAAAACTTAAAAAATAATGGCCATGCCGTTATTATATATGCCTCGGTAGTTTAAAACAAAAGAACGTTGTAATCAAAGATGTCGGTGTAATTCCGTCCCGGGCTAATAAAAAAAGAACACCAAGTGAGGTAAAAGAAATGTTTGAAGACAAGACACTAGTTTGCAAAGATTGCGGAGAGGAATTCGTATTCACTGCAAGAGAACAGGAGTTTTACGAATCCAAAGGCTTTGTAAACGAACCGCAGCGCTGCAAACCTTGCCGTGACAAACGCAAAAATGCAGGAAAGGCACCAAGAGAAATGCACGAAGCTGTGTGCGCCGCTTGCGGTGGTGTGGCTAAGGTTCCCTTCCTTCCACGCGATGACCGTCCTGTATATTGCAGCGAATGTTTCGCAAAGATGAAAGAAGAATCTGCTGAATAATTTTAATCACGCAGGGGACTGTCTCGTTTTCGGGACAGTTCTTTTTTTGAAAATTCATATTTTTTTAATAAAATTGGTTTTAATATATGGTAAAATTGGGTTGAAAGAATGGTGAAACAAATGAGTGAAAAAATTTTAGTTGTTGATGACGACCAAAATATATGCGAACTTTTGCGGCTTTATCTTGAAAAAGAAGGTTATAACACTCTTGCCGCGTATGATGGTCAACAAGCGGTTGATTTGTTTAAAAGTTATGAACCAAATTTGATTTTACTTGATATTATGATGCCGAAATTTGACGGTTGGCAGGTTTGTCGCCAAATTAGAAAAGAATCCGATGTGCCAATAATAATGCTTACCGCAAAGGGTGAAACCTTTGATAAAATTTTGGGGTTAGAACTTGGTGCTGATGATTATGTGACAAAGCCATTTGACACAAAAGAGGTAATGGCGCGTGTTAAGGCCGTTCTTCGCAGAACTGGTAACAATGATAAAAACGAAATCAATGAAGTAAAGTATGATAAATTAAAAATCAATCTTACAAACTATGAACTTGTAGTTGAGGGAAAACTTATTGACACACCCCCAAAGGAATTAGAGCTTATTTACCATTTGGCAAGTAATCCGAACCGTGTTTATACACGCGACCAACTGCTTGATGAGGTTTGGGGATTTGACTATTACGGCGATTCTAGAACAGTTGATGTTCATGTTAAAAGAATTCGTGAAAAACTTGAAAATGTGTCTGATGAATGGTCCCTTAAAACTGTTTGGGGCGTTGGATATAAGTTTGAGGTTAAATAGTTTATGAAGCACAAGCTTATTAAAAAATATTTATTGGCTGTTGCATTGGTGATTTTTGTCAGTTTTTTTTCGATTTTTATGATTTTGTCGGTCGTGCTTAATCACTATATGGCAAAGGATACCTACAATACTTTAAGAAAAAGCTGTGAGCAGGTTTCACAAACGGTGTCAGAGGTGGCCGAGGATAAATCACCCGATGATTTAAAGGTCGACTTTTTGTCGATTTCCCGCACACTTTCAAGTGTTATTGATGCCGATATTTTTATAACCGATGAATATGGTGCGGTTATGGCGTGCGCCTGTGATGAATGGCAGGAAAATGTAAAGTGTTTACATTCGTCATATATAATGCCAAAGGATGTTATAACCCGCGCAATGAACGGAAAGCGTGCTTTTGTGGGTAAAATCGATATGTATGCCTATCCGCAATGTATTGCGGCAAATGAAATAAAGCTTGATAACACTTATTATATTATAGCAACCGCCCCAATAGCACAGGTTGAAAACCTTATGTCAAAAATGACAAAGTTGTTTATGATGTCGGCGGCGGCACCCACGCTTTTAATGTTTTTGCTGTTTTTTGTCATCACTTACCGTATGGCAAAGCCCCTTAAAAGTATGTCCGAAGCGGCAAAAGCAATGGTAAAGGGTGACTTTTCAAAGCGTATTCCTGTCACAAGTGATGACGAAATCGGCGATTTGGCGGTTTCGTTTAATATGATGACTAACTCACTTTCTCGTTTGGAAACAATGCGCCGCGGTTTTATCGGCAGTGTTTCGCACGAACTTCGCACACCAATGACTACAATTTCGGGCTTTATTGACGGCATTTTAGACGGCACAATTCCCGAAGACCGCAGGGATTATTATTTGGCTATCATTTCAAGCGAGGTTAAACGACTTTCTCGGCTTGTTAATGGTATGCTTGACATCGCAAAACTTGAAGCAGGGGAAATTGAAATTAAACACGAACAATTTAATTTCAGCGAAATGCTTTGCACCATTGTTTTAGGACAAGAGCAACGAATTGAAAAATTAAAACTTGAAATAAAAGGGCTTGACGGCCTTTTGGATGCCCAAATTTTTGGCGATAAAGACCTAATTCATCAAGTAATATATAATTTAGTTGATAATGCAATTAAATTTTCAAATGAAGAGGGGGAAGTTTCTTTCTCTCTCGATAGTGATGATGAAAATTTGGTGTTTATCATTAAAAACACGGGAGACGGTATACCCGAAAGTGAACTGCCATTTGTGTTTGAACGGTTTTACAAAGGTGATAAATCCCGTTCGGATATAAAAAACAGTTTAGGTTTGGGACTTTATTTGGTTAAAACTATTGTGTCAGCCCACAAAGGACAGGTTTCGGTTACAAGCAAACAAGGCGAATTTACCGCCTTTAAGGTTATACTTCCCAAAGGAGATCACTAATGGAAAATTTTGAAAACAACGATAATATTAACTTTGAAGAAACTTCACTTCAAAATGACAACCAAGAAAATATAGAATTAGAAGAAGTTTTTGAAGAACCGCAAGAAGAAAACAAAAACGAATTTACGGCAGAAGAAGTGGAATATATTCCACCGTATAATCCGGTCATTGTGGATGAAATTAAACCCGATGAGGATAATAAAAAGTCATTTTTGGGTCTTAAAATATTTGCCGCTTTGACTGCGCTTTCAATTTTGCTGTCGGCCGTTTGTGTGACGGGATATTTTGTTGGCAAAAGTCAAAATGTTTATAAAAAAGGTCAAAGCATTAACCTTTCGGCTAAACCCAATAAGACCGATGAAATGACCGCGGCCGAGGTTTATGCAACCGTTAGCGACAGCATTGTGGGAATTGTTGTTTATAACGAACAGGGTGTAATGTCGGGGGCCAGCGGTGTTGTTTATTCAAAAGATGGTTATATCGTTACAAACGACCATATTTATTCAAACATTGCGGCACCTAAATTTAAAATTTATACCCAAAGCGGTAAAGAATATGACGCAAAATATGTTGCAGGTGATGTTGTAAGCGACCTTGCAGTTTTAAAAATTGATGCAAAGGGCTTTAACCCCGCAGCTTTTGGTAATTCCGACCAACTAAATTATGGCGAAAATGTTGTGGCTATCGGCCGACCAAACGAGCCAACCGACAAATCAAGCATAACAAAGGGTATTGTTTCGGCAGTTAATCGCCGCGTGCAAATAACCTCAAATTATTCGGCTCGCCTTATTCAAACCGACAGTCCTATAAATCCCGGCTCTTCGGGAGGGGCACTTGTTAATATGTATGGTCAGATTGTTGGTATAACATCGGCAAAACTTATTTCTGACGGGCAGGAAGCCGTTGGGTATGCAATACCTACTACCACAATGAAATATATTGTGGAAGAACTTATCAAAAATGGCAAGGTTATAAGCCGCGCAAAGCTTGGTATAACCTATATTGCGGCTGATTCTATTTCGGTTGCCCTTGGCAAATATAAGCATGTTGGTCTTTATGTTGATTCAGTAGCAGAGGACAGTGACCTTTACGGAAAACTTAACAAAGGTGATACTATTATTCAAATCAACGGTGTTGATATTACCGACGATGCTATGGTGCTTGATTTAATTGAGCAAAGCCGCGCAGGTGATAAAATAACCATTGCTTATATCACCGAAAGCGGTCAAACAGGCACATTGAAAGCAACTTTAAGGGCAAATATTGGCGAGTCAAGCTATAAAAGCAGTATAAACAGCTTGCCACAAACTCCCACCACCCCCGGAAAAGATTTCAACTTCCCTGAAGGTGAATGAAAATTAAATATACACAACTCACAATAGCACCTTTCTTGTGAAAGGTGCTATTATATATGGCATTTTCTTTCTGAACTCTGTCAGCTTCGGCATCTTCAAACTCTTTAATTTTGTCCTGCAACGCTTTAACATCAACCTTGCTTGCATCTTCAAGCTGTGTTTTAAGGTCGGTTATGGTTTCGTTAGCGGTTGTTAATTGGCCATTGACCTTTTCAAGCTTGTTTTTATGCTCGTCAATAACGATATAATTTTCGTTTAACGAGCGCCGAAGGTCTTTGTGCTGGTCTTCGGGTACTGTGATACCGAGGTCTTTTAAGATTTCAAAAATATCTTTCATTTTTTGTTCACTCCTGAAATGTTTTTTGTTTGGATTTTCGCCAAAATGGAATTTACAAGCATATTGTAAAATAAAAGAGGGTTAGATTTCTAACCCCCCATTTATAAAAATTTTAAAAATATTTTTGAACATAAAAAACCGCCCTCCGAAGAGAGCGGTCAAAAAGTATTAAATTATTTCTTT
>JAZSNW010000051.1:0-8356 GCA_045536615.1 Acutalibacteraceae bacterium
CCGTAAGCTTTTTCAATCATTGTTTTATAATCGTTAAGCAAATCGGTCGGGATATAGCACTGAATTGTACCGGCAAAGCCGCCACCGTGAACACGGCAAGCGCCCTTATCACCTAAAAATTGCTTTGTTAAAGCAATAGCAAGGGATAAGCCCTGCTCCTTTACAGCGGTGGTAGAATAAAGGTTTTGCAAATAATCGAAAGAAGATTGACCCGAAGCATTAACAAGTTTTAAGAAATCTTCAAA
The DNA here is from genome assembly GCA_045536615.1 of Acutalibacteraceae bacterium. Taxonomy (GTDB): domain Bacteria; phylum Bacillota; class Clostridia; order Oscillospirales; family Acutalibacteraceae; genus UBA737. The sequence continues at coordinate 246 of JAZSNW010000051.1, forward strand.
TCTGCCTTCTTTTAAAGCGGCGCGTTGGGCCAACACACGTTGGTGTTCATTAAAGAAGTGGAAGGCACGAAGAACTGCGCGTTCGCCAAATTCTTTGCGAAGTTCGGCAATTTTTTCGTAAAATTCCTGAACATTTGCATCACGCAAAAATTCAACACCCAAAGCGTTGCTTATTTGCTTACATTCAATGGTAATGTCGGCATAATCTTGTGTTAAGTTTGCGTGGTTTCCGCCTGTGTCAACAACACAAAGGGTATAACCAAACTTTTTAATATCAAGGTCAATTTTTTCGGTAATGGGATTTGCGGGGTTATTAAAATCAGCGTATGTAAAGCCACCTAATGAGCTTGCCATTTGGTCCAATAGACCGCAAGGTTTGCCAAAATATTCCCTTTCAGCAAATTGGCTTATTTTTGCAATTTCAATTTCATTTACTTTGCCGTCAGCAAACATACCGTTAATAATATTTGCGGTAAGTACTTCAAATGCGGCAGAGGATGAAAGACCCGAACCTTTTAAAACGTTAGAGGTGGTATAAGCATTAAAACCGCCAAGTTTTATGCCCATTTCGCTGAATTTAAAACAAACACCACGAATAAGCGCCGCAGCACGGCCAATTTCCCTTTTACACTTTTGGAGTTCGTTAAGGTTTATAACATCCATGTCATAACCTTTTGACTTTATGCGAACGGTGTTATCATTATTTTTTGAAACAATGGCGATAACGTCCATATCAACACCACCAGCAAGAACGCTGCCGTGTTGATGGTCGGTGTGGTTGCCGCCAACCTCGGTGCGACCGGGGGCGGAAAAAAGGCGGATATCCTCCACTGTGGGATAAATTTTTTCAAATTCGCAACAAGCGTCAAAATATCTTTTCTTTGCTTTTTCGGTTTCGCCGTAAAGCATTAAAAAGTCGTTATCAAAACCACCGTTTTGAATTTTGCTTTTAATTTCAGTAATGTTCATTTCAAAAGACCTTTGAAAAAATTATTTTGAAATAATTGCCAATGTGTCACGCGCGATTGCAAGTTCTTCATTTGTTGGGATAACATAAACATCAACCTTGCTGTTGTCGGTAGAAATTTTAATTTCTTCACCGCGGAGAGCATTCTTTTCTTTATCAAGCTCAACGCCTATATATCCAAGGTTTTCGCAAACAAATGCACGAATATCACCGTCGTTTTCGCCAATACCGCCGGTAAATGCAATAGCGTCAACACCGTTCATAGCGGCAATGTAAGAACCAACAAATTTTAAAATTTGATAACGTTGCATATCAACGGCTAATTGTGCACGGTGGTTGCCCTTTTCGGCAGCGGCTTTAACATCACGGTTGTCGTTAGAAACACCCGAAACACCCAAAACGCCTGATTCTTTGTTGCAAATGCGGTTGATATCAGCGGGGGTAAGATTTTCTTTTTCAGCAATAAAGGTTAAAGCAGAGGGGTCAAGTGTACCTGTACGGGTACCCATCATAAAGCCGTCAAGTGGGGTAAAGCCCATTGAAGTATCAAAGCACTTGCCGTCTTTAACAGCGGTGATAGAACAGCCGTTACCAAGGTGGCAGGTGATGATTTTCATATCTTTGCGGTCTTTACCAACAACTTCAGCCAAGCGGTTGCTTACAAAGTCGTGGCTTGTGCCGTGTGCGCCATATTTACGAACGCCGTATTTTTCATAATATTCATAAGGGAGCGCGAACATATAAACATGTTCAGGCATTGTTTGGTGGAAAGAAGTGTCGAAAACTGCAACCTGCGGCTTTTCTTTACCAAAGGTTTTAATGCATGCCTTAATAGCAAGAACGTGTGCGGGGTTGTGAAGAGGTGCTAATGCGCCAAGTTCATCAATGTCGTTAAGTGCTTTGTCATCAATAAGGCAAGAGCCCTTGAAAATTGCGCCGCCTTGCACAATTCTGTGACCGATAGCCGAAACTTCGTCAAAAGAATCAATAACCTTTGCGTCAGATTTGGTTAAAGCATAAACTACTGCTTCAAATGCTTCGCTGTGGGTGGGCATTGCGGTTTCTGCCGAATATACTCTGCCATCAGCGGCCTTGTGGGTGATAGCGCCCGAAACACCGATTCTTTCACAAAGCCCCTTTGCCAAAACCTGTTCATTTTCCATATCAATAAGCTGATATTTAAGTGATGAACTGCCTGCGTTTACAACAAAAATTTTCATTTTATACTGCCTCCGTCAAAATGTATTGAATTAAAAAATAAAATATGTTATATTAACTAATATATAATACAATAAATTTTTCCTATTTTCAAGTTTATTTATAAAAGAAGTGATTTTTTGTCAAGAATAGGCATAATTGCAGAATTTAACCCCCTTCATTTAGGGCATAAATATTTAATTGGTGAAGCAAAAAAGCAAGGCGAAGTGGTTTGTGTTATAAGTTCAAACTTTGTTCAGCGGGGCGACACCGCAATAGTTGAAAAGCGTGTACGCACACAAATGGCGCTTGACTGCGGGGCCGACCTTGTTTTAGAACTTCCCGTTTGCTATTCAATGTCCACCGCGCAAAACTTTGCTTTTGGCGGTGTCAGTGCTCTTGTAATGGCGGGGTGTGATACCATTATGTTTGGCAGTGAAACGGGGGAGATTGAGCCACTTTTAAAAACTGCTGAAATTTTATCATCAAACGATTTTAAAGAAAAATTAAGCCAAAATTTAAAAAACGGCCGCACCTTTGCAAAGGCAAGGCAAATAACAGCCGAAAGTTGCGGCGCACCAAAAGGAATTTTAGAGGGTGCAAACAATAATTTAGCAATAGAATATATTTTAGCGGCAAAACAGCTTGGCGCAAATTTAAAATTTAAAACGGTTAAAAGATTAGGTGCAAATCACGATAGCGGCGATGCTTTGGGTGGCTTTGCCTCGGCATCCCTTATCCGTGAAAAAATACTGTTGGGCGATTTTTCGTTTGCAAAAAAATATATGCCAAAAGCGGCCTTTTTGCTTTTGAATGAGGACAATGTATCAAATATCGATTTAATAGACAGGGGAATTTTAGCTACACTTCGCACCAAAAGTTTGGAAGAGTTTAAAAACCTGCCCGATGTAAGCGAAGGGCTTGAAAACAAACTTTTGTCATCAATAAGGGTTGCAACAGGGCTTTTTGATGTTTATAATAAAATTAAAAGCAAGCGATATACTTTGGCAAGGGTTAGACGAATTGTGCTTTCGGCGTTTTTGGGGCTTGATAACACATTTTTTATGAAAGCACCGCCGTATATACGGGTTTTGGGCTTCAATAAAAACGGCAAGAAAATCATCAGCCAACAGCGAAAGCAAAACGGTAACAAATTGGTGTTAAAGGCGACCGAAATTAAAAATTTTGGTGCTGATGCCGAAAAAATGTTTGCGCTTGAAAACCGCGCAACCGATTTATATCTTTTATCATTAAAAAAGCCACAGGAATGTGGGCTTGAATATAAAGCAAACTTAATTAAAACGGAGTGTTAATTTTTATGGTAAATGTAAGTATTATTGAAAGCTACAAAAAATACGGTAAATGCGTATGCATTTCAAACGGCGTGATTGAGGCCTATGTTACGGTTGATTTGGGTCCCCGCATCATTAGATTCGGTTTTGTTGGACAGCAAAACATTTTAAATGACCACCGCGAGAAATTCTCACCCTTGACCGACGAAAAATATGAAGCATTGTTTGGCAAGGGCAAAGCGTGGGAAAGCATGGGCGGTCACAGGGTTTGGGTAACCCCCGAAAGTTATCCCGAAACCTATACCCCCGATGATAAGCCCGTGACTTACTCTGTAAATGACGACAGTGTTGTGTTTACTTCGGTTGAGGAGCCCGAGGTTGGCAAGGCCAAAACACTTACTGTTAAAATGGCACCCGAAGCTGCTGAAATGACCGTTAAAATGAATGTTAAAAACATTAGTGGTGCAAAACGTGAGTTTTCAGTTTGGGCAATCAGTGTTTGTGAGGCGGGTGGTAATTTAATTATCCCAATGAACACTAACGACACAGGTCTTTTACATAACCGTTCAATTTCGGCTTGGCCTTATACCGATTTAAGCGACAAGCGCATCCGTTTTGGTGCAAAATATGCCGTTATTAAGCAAGATGTTAACTCCACAACTCCGCTAAAGATAGGTTTTGATTTAAATAAAGGTGTTGTACACTATGTTTTGGGTGATGACGTTTTCACAAAGCGTTACAATGCAAAACATGGTGAGCTTCCTTACCCCGATGGAAATTGCTCGTTTGAAACCTATACCGACAATGTTATGATAGAGGTTGAAACCCTTTCAGCTATTAAGGCGGTTGAAAACGGCGACTGCCACGAATATACAGAATATTGGTCGCTTGACAAAAAGCCCTGCGAGGTTGATTTTAACAGCGATGCTTCAATTGATGAAATGCTTAGCAAAATGTAACTGATATGATAAGAAAAGCAAATGTTAAGGACATACCCCAAATTATGGACCTGCTTTCACAGGTTTGCCTTGTGCATCACAACGGAAGACCAGATATTTTCAAAATCGGCACAAAGTATTCTTCTGCCGAATTAGAGGCACTATTTTGTGATGAACAGCGACCCATTCTTGTTTCGGTTGATGAAAATGACAATGTAATGGGATATTGTTTTTGCATTTTTCAGCAACACATAAATAATTCAATTTTAACTGATATTAAAACCCTTTATATCGATGATTTGTGCGTGGACGAAAACCTGCGCGGCAAACACATCGGCAAAGAACTTTATGAAGCGGCAGTAAAGCTAGCACGGGATAGCGGATGCTATAACCTCACACTAAATGTGTGGAGCTGTAACCCCTCGGCTATGCGGTTTTATGAGGCGCAAGGCCTTGCACCACAAAAGGTTGGGATGGAATTGATACTTTAATTTAAAAGCGTATATGATAACAAAACAAGGATGGCAGAACCCATCCTTGTTTTTGGTTGAATTTGTTTACCCGTTTGCCACCAAAAGCAATATAAATAATCCAATAGCTGTGATTTCAATTAACATCCCCAAAACATTGATTGTGGAGATAAATTTCTTGGGTGTGATTTTCTTCATAATAATACAAAATAAAATACCGAAAATGCCGCCCAGGGTGTTTCAAATAATGTCGGTTATATCACTGGTACCGATTGCAAATATAAATTGCACCACCTCAAATAAAAAGCTGGTCGAAAAAACAATCAGCCATTTAGTTGTTATTTTCCAATTCTCTTTGAATATCTGAATATATACTCCTAACGGAACAAAAACAACGATATTGTAAAGAACTTTTTTCAAATGTGCCGTTGTTTCTAAGGGATAGTAAAAAGGAATTAAATTTATGCCACGCAAACTCGGCAACCCTGAAAAGCTTGTCACAAATTTAAAAAGTACCAACGATGTCAGTAATATTAAATATATACCAAATACAATGCACGATAATCTTTTTTGTTTTGTTGATTGAAACACTTATCGACTTCCTCCGTTAAATTGGGGTTTGTCGAGTGAATTATACCACATAAATATAAAAAATTCCACCATAACAAAAAGGAGAGAGGAGTTTTTTAATACAGACACATGCAAACAAGAAATTTTTATGAATAGATATAAAGGTCTATTTTAGATTGAATAAGATTTAATTTTATGGTAAAATGAAATAAAAAATGAATTTTTTTACAATTTAGTGAGAGTTTTTATATACAGAAACGTCTAATAGACAAGGAGAAGCCAAAGAAAAGGTACCAAATAGATAACGGCGCAAGTAGATACCGCTGTTTTCTTAATGGTGATGATGAGAGTTTAACCTTAATTATTAAAGATTATAAACGGGGGATTAAAATGACCGATAAAAAAAGAAAAGCATTAACAATAATTATTGTTGTCATTATGATTTTGGCCTTAGTGGGAACCTTGATCAGTGTGATATATTTAATAAACAATTACCCACCGAAAAGTGATTCTACCATTGGTGTTGATAGCACAAATTCATCCCAAGACGACAGTTCATCAAAGGATGATTCTGTAACTAATAACAAACCTTCAAATAACGAAACATCGAATAAGAAACCTTCGGATAAAGAACCTTCGGATAAAGAACCTTCGAAAAATAATTCAAAAAACAATTCTACCACCGATAAAGCCCCCGCAAAAAGCGAAGAGGTAAGTAGCGCAGATAATGAAAAGCTCACAACCCAACTCGTTAAAGCATACGAATTTATTGACGAGTTATCAAGCGACTTAGAGGCGCGAAGCTTTTACGATTCAAAGTCAGGTCATACTGTGCCTTATCGCCTGGCACTTCCCACAAATTTCAGTGCGAATAAGAAATATCCCGTCATTTTGTTCTTACACGGTGCGGGTGAGCTTGGCACCGATAATTCGGTTCAGCTCAAAAATTTTTCGTGCGCTTTTAATGTTGTACCCGATTTACTTTCTCAAGCGATACTTATTTTTCCGCAATCCAATTATGGATGGGACGCAAATCATCAAAGAACAGGTTATTTAGATGCCACAAAGCGTTTGTTGGATAGTATTATAACTCAGTATAGGGGCGACTCCGACCGCATTTATTTAACGGGACTGTCTTTAGGTAGTTTTGCCACTTGGCGTATGCTCGAAGCATATCCCGACACCTTTGCAGCTGCTGTTCCAGTTTGCGGCGGTGCGGGCTATTATGCGCCTGAAGTTTTTGTAAACACACCAATTTGGATATATCACGGAACAGCTGATGAAACGGTTCACATCAGCACATCCGAACAAACATATAAAGCCATTGAATATGCGGGCGGCACACTTGTTAATTTTTCAAGACTTGATGGGGTTGGGCATAACGCTTGGGATTATGCTTATACTGACCGAAATATGTTTAGTTGGCTTTTCGCCCAAAACAAAAAAACTCATCAAAGTCTAAGCTATAAATATCAATGTTGTTTCAAGGTGACTACGCCAAATGAAGAGATTGTTATAACCGAGGAGGATATCAATACCGTATCGCTATGGTATGACGATGGAAAGCGAATTCTTGAATGTGACCTTACGCAAGATGGGGCGGAAAACTTGAAACGGGCATATAAAAACAATATTGGCAAGGTTTTTGGTTTGTATTATTACGGTCAAAAATTATGTGATTTCAAGGTTTTAGCCGTGCCTGTAGATGATGTGTTCACTGTTGAATTTCCGCAGGATAATGTAGATTTGGATGCGTTATATTAATATGGCATTATATTTGTTATGCAATATAATAAACGGCGTATATTGAAGTTGAAATGAAAGGGCAATAGCGATGATAAGAAAAGCAACTATAAAAGACATACCAAAAATTAAAGAGCTGCTTTCACAGGTTTGCCTTGTTCCCTTAAAGGTTGGGATGGAATTGATACTTTAAAATTAAATATCAAAATAAAAATAAAGACGGCAAAAAGCCGTCTTTATTTTTATAGTGCGAGTGTTCATAACGGATTCTAAAAATTATAGTTCTGCCGAAAATCTTAACTCATAAAATTGTTGAAGCCAAAATGGCTGTTGTGAAACTTCGTTTTTGAGTTTGTTTAGTGTTCTTTTGCCAAGTCTTCTATCGAGGATAGCAAACATCCTTACTAATGGGTTACAAGACGTTATACTATCATTTATGTCTTGCGAACGATATATTTCAAGCGCATCGCAAAATTCATTATCAGTATATTCAGTACGTTCGTTAATAGTATATTTATCTAATAATGCCCAAAACTCACTCCAATATTCGTTTTTGCCGAATGGATTCTTGTTTTGGGTGTATCCATTATCAAAAAAATATGTATTTACCGTTTCCCAAGAAAATCGTTTTACTTGGTTGTCATCAATACATATTTCAAAAATATGGCAACCATCCATACCGACATAGGCTGTACACCCATATCGTATTCTTCCTTTTAATGATTCTGACAGCATTTCCTGTTCGAGATATTTTCGCATACCACTCCAAGAACCGAGAATTTTCCCCATAGTATCACCTCTCATTTAAATTATACCACATTATCTATGGTTTCGCAAGCATCGTGGTTGGATATCCACACTTGTTAGGGTGTTCCCTAATACCCCAAACCTTGCTCAAAACAAAAAAGAATGTTCATAACGGTCAAGTCCGTTA